>JAEWWY010000168.1 GCA_023458835.1 Bacillota bacterium | reverse complement strand
TTCAAAAATCTCCTGCCGATTTACTTCCAGCCTGCCCTCAATAGAAGCCTCGTGATACCATTTCTTAAAATAGGTATCATAGCTGCTGATTTCCCAGCTTGCCGCCGAACGGTCATATTCCAGCTTCACCTTGTCTGTCTTGCCGGATTTCACATAGGCAATGAGGGTGTCAGGCGAAACACTGTCACGCACCAGCTCCTTGAGAAAATCATTGGTGTCCTCGAAATTATGCTGATCCCCAAGGTTATACCGGCTGTGCCAGCAAATCATATGCCCGAAATTATCGTAGTCGGTGCGGGGGTTCAGCGGTTCATCATCCATCATAATTTGCAGAAGATAGGGCGCTTTATAGCGCTACCATACTCATCAAATGCACCTCCCTTACGCACTTAAAAGCCGCTGCTGTAATTTCAACGGCATACCATTCTCTCGGAGCCGCTTGCACAGGCTCTCAGACGGTTCGTGAACCTTTTCATAGTGACCGATGATTTTGGGCTTTCCATTCTCCGTGAGTGTATCGGTAATATTGAATCGGTACAAAGTACGCATCATAGGCGCGCCCGCCTTTACACTCACACACTCGGCAATCTCCATCAGACGGCGGCTGTTGTCCTCCAGCTTCTTGGCAAAGGCCACCACGGGAAAGCCCCTTGTGGCAAGTCCCATCAAGGTAGCGTCATCCATGGAGCTGCTTTCTTTGCACAGCGCCGCCATGCGGTAATAGGTGTCCTCACAGCCGTTGGCGTGAATGGTAGTCAGGGAGGTATGGCCGGTGTTTGCCGCTTTAATGGCTTGCAGGCTTTCCTCGCTTTTCATCTCTGCCACCACAAGAAAATCAGGGTGCATGGTAAGGGCAAGCTCCAAGAGCTTCACCATGGACACCACCTGTTTGGGATCGTCGGACTCCTTGGTAATGAAGTGAATGACATTATTAAGAACCCTGCCCAATTCATCACGCTTCACGCTGTCAAACTCACGGCAGCCCTTTTCAATGGTAATAAGCCTCTTGTCGTTGGGTATCTGATCGAGTATCCAGCTCATCAGCGTCGTTTTGCCGGAGGAAGTCGCCCCGGTCATGCACATGGAAACGCCATAATTAAAAAACACCGAAAGCATATCCAGCATTTCGGCGGTGGCAGTTCCATAGCTGACAAATTCCTCTTTTTTGAGCTTTCGGGGGTTGACGATACGGATAGACACGGACAGCCCCTTGTCCTCGTCCACAATGCCGGGGGATGTGGCGGTAATACGGATTTTATTGGAAAGATGGCCAATCACATAGGGCTTGGCATTATCCAGTATCATGCCGGATTTGTGCAGCATACGCTTGATGACATCAAGGGCGTGCTGGGGTGAGGTAAAGGACTCCTTGGTGGGGAGTACCTCGCCGCTTGCATAGATGACCTTCACATCGTCCCATTGGTTGATGTTCACTTCCTCTACATCATCACGATAGAGGTACTTAGAGAGAAAGGAAAAGCCGGTCATTTCTCCATACAGGAGTTCGGCAAGCTCCTCCGGTTCCGTGCCGTCCACGCCGAGCTGCTTTTCCTCAAGATATTTGCGGATGTAGCTGCCGATCAGCGTCCGGCTCTGCTCCGGGTCATCTTTTAACTGGTCTGCATAGTTCTTGGTGATGTACTCCTGCACATCCTTCAAGACCTCGGCAAAAGGGCGCAGGCGGATTTCTCCGCCCATCAATCCCGCATTGTTATGAATATTTAAGACATTTTGCAATTTATGTCCTCCCTTCGATTCAGGATGATTTCATATAAATGTTTCGGGCAGACCGGAGCCTTATCGGTTCTCGGTCTGCCCGGTTGGTTCCAGCTCCCGCCTTTATTGGTGTAGCAATAGGAAAAGCCGCTTGCCAAAAGGCTTTTTCCGGTTTCTCCATCCAAAATATAAGTGATGAGCCTGCTATAACCCAATGCCCTCGCCGCACGGCGGCAGGCTCCGTACAGCTTGGAGCAGGCATTGCGTGTTCCGTCCGTACAAAGCCGCAGAACCTCCACGGTCATGTGCTGGTCAATGCGGCGTGATCGAGGTCTGCCTACAATGGCAACACCGCAGAGCCTGCCATTTTCATAGCAGGCAAGAGAAAAGCGGTGTCCTCTTACGGCTTTATGGTGGCGGTGGTGCTGCGTCACATAGGCATTGGCGTCCTTTAGCTCTATATGCCCGGTGGAGAGCATCAAAACTCCCCCCGGCCTTTGGCGAAGGGAAGTCGAAAGGCTATCTTGCTTTTTGCTTTTTTGGGGGATTGTGATGCCGGGGCAGCTTCAGATGTGACCTTGGGCTTGGATTTCTCCGGCTGTATCCCTAAAATGCGCCCGATTGCCGCCGAATACCCTGCACTTTCCGTCTGTGTCAGTGGAATCAGCAGGGCAAGTTCGTCAAATTGCTGTTCCAGTTCAGGTGCATAGGGCAGCACAAAATCCGCACCGCCGAGCTGCTGTGCCGCAGCCTCCCAATCCTGTCCTGTTTTGAGATTTCCGATAACGGTGCTGTGGGTATCCTTACGGAACCGGCTGTCCGCCAGCATGGGATTGTGGGTCAGATAATAGGAAACACCTTTCAAATTGGCGGTTCCCAGCTTCAGCACCCTGTCCGCCAGTTCAATGGCTACGATGGATGCCGGGTCTGCTTCAAAGGTTGATGTGCAGTCAACGATGATGTAATCTGCCAGATAGCGGAGCAGGACAAAAAACTCCACTGCTTTTTCCCTTGTGATCTGCGGATAGTTCATCAGGCTTTCTCCTGCGCAATACCCCAGCAGACTGATATAATCGCTTTTTTCCGTAGGCACACAGGCGTTCAGGATAGTGGCCTGTGTAAGCGCAGGAGCCGTTAAAAGACTTCCCAGCGAGGTATCATGAGTCACATGGGCGGGAAGTACGGCAGGGATCACCGGCGTAAAGGGGTCGCAAAATACCACAATCACATTCTTCTTCGCCGCCGAAAGCGCAAGGGCAAGTTTTAGGGCAGCGGTGGTTTTACCGCTGCCCTGACTGCCCATGACGGCAATTACTTTGCTTTCTTCCATGGTTTTGGCCTCCCTTTCTTAGTCCTGTGTATCTGGAATATTGCCGTTTGCAGACACACCCCCGGCCACACTGTCGGGAGCCGGTGCCACAGTGCTGTCATTATTTTCGGTTTCATAGGTTAAGCCCTCGCTTTTCACAGGATACAGGGCCTCCAGCAGCTTGGCTTGCTCGGTCAAAAACTTCTGTGCGTTCTCAGCACCGCCACGGTAGACCAGGGCGGCGTGAAGTTTTCCCGTCTGCTCAAGCTCCGCAAGAAGCCTTGCCTGCTGCGGTGTTGCAAGAACGGTGATGGTGCTGGCAAGCTCGGTGTCCTCGCTGCCCTTGGGTTGTTCCTGAATATTGCGGTCATTGCCGCTGCTGTCGGTGGTGGCGATAATCTCAACATATTGCAGTTCATCGGGGATAAGGGTTTTTCGTGCTTCTCCCACATCACTGGCAATCAGAGAAACAATATCCCCACGCTCCAGTTTGCCGGACAAACCGGCCGCAAAGCTCTTGATGGTGACGGAAATAGCTCTGTTCGTGCCGTCCAGCCCGCTGAGATATTCGTTTTTCAGTTGGGGAGTATCCGAGAGCTTGCTTTTCAGAATATAATCGCCTTTGTAAAGGTCGGCATTGGCGTATTTGCCGATGACATCCTCTTTTTGATAAATCACATCAAAGGGCAGATTGTAGCCGCCGGTTTCCACGGTGGTAATCATGCCTGCTGTAATTTCATCGCCCTTTTTGATTTCAGTGGTGACGCGCACCAGCTCCACCTTGGATTTAAGGGCGTCATTGAACATGGGCGTCAATCCAAAGCAAATGATGAGGGCTGTGATAATGCACAGCAGCCCCACCACAATTCTGTTTTTGAGTAAATCTTTCATATTGGTTTATCCTCCATATCGTTTTTAAGTTGGGAAAAGGGTCAGAAATGCCCCGAAAGCAAGAAAGGGTGCAAGGGGCAGGCTTTTTTGCTCCCTGCAAAATGCACGGTTCCAAAGCAGGGCGATTGCAAGCCCCCATATCATCATCCAGATACCGCCTGTTACGCCGAGGGAAAAGCCGCTGGCGGCCATGAGCTTTACATCACCGCCGCCGATTTTTTCCGTTTTCAGTGCGGCAATCAGGAATGGCAAGGGGACGATTAGAAAACCCAAAAGCGCAGGCAGGGGCTGAAAGTGAATCAGCCCTGCCATGGCAATCATCAGATGCAGACAGTCGGGGATTTCATAGGTCATGAGGTCAAAGACCCCGGCCACCATCAGGACCTGGCACAGCAGGACACAGTGCAGAGCCGTTGGGGTAAATCCGTACAAGCAGAGAAAAACCGCCGTCACAGTCATACTGAGAACGGCGGTTTTCGGTGCGGATTGCTTTAATATTCTGCTGATGGCCATGTCGCACAGGCTTCCTGCAAACAGGGCAAGGAGCAGGCAGGCAAGAAAAAGACTCCAGCCGTCAGCGTTCCAGTTCATTGTCCAGCTCCTGCATTTTTTGCTCATGTTTTAAGAACGCCGTGCGTGCATTAGCCATGCCCAAGATTACTCGGTCAAGAGTTTCCTTGTCGGTAGCTTTATCCCCAAAGCAGACCAAACAGTGGTAAGTAGAAGTAAGCGGATCATCTAACCTGCCCATAGCCTGTAATTGTGTATCCGTAAAGCTGTTAAAATCTTTCATATGCTGATGCAGGACGGTAATCAGATGTTCAAACTCGGTGTTCGGCTTACCCCGGATTTCCTCATAGCGTTTCAGGTACTCCTGACAATCTGCGTAGTCCTTTGCCAGCTTGTCATCATACTCATTTTGCCAGTATTCTCTTTGAATAAGCCTTTGTTCTTCTTCCTGCTGATAGCTGGTAATCTGCTGTACCATGGCACGATAATTTTCTGCCCGTTCCATTTCATTTATGGGCAGCGCATCCCATTGTGCCAATACTTCTCCGATATGCTGCTTGGTATCCAGCACAAAACGGTCAAAATATTCTATCAATCCGTCCCACAGAGAACCGCCGTTTTCCTTAATCTGCTCACAGGCTGCCGTCAAAGGCTTATCATAGAACAAAAGAGCCTCCACATCGGAATAACATCCCGAAAGTGAGGACTCCATATGGGCCAGAAGCTGCCTTGCCGTAGTAATCATTTCCGCCAGTTCTTCCACATCGCCGTCCATAAAATTGGCGGTTCGCACCATTTCATTGTAATTGTCATGTGCTTTGGAAAAAAGCAGCGAAAGCCGTTCTTCAAATGCCATATCATCCCTCCATTTCTTTGACTTGCTGAATAGCCTCCCGTATATCAAGGTCGTCGATTTCATCGCCAAGGCATACCCAGCCGTCATACTGCTGTCTGGCGAACAACTCCGCACGGGGAACATCCCCCATGAGCTGTTCAATGCGGCGGCGTACCTCATCCGGCTTTTTGCTGTGGCGTTCCACCGGTGTATCCACAATACAGTGAACTGCCTTGGATAAGCGTTTTGGGCTGCCCTTAGTGGCAATTAGGCACAGTTCGGGGTTGGCTCTTGTCCAGAAGCCCAGCCCCCAAAACCATCTTTCTGTCTGTTTTTTGCACCGCTTGACCCAGCAAAAGCCGAGGGTCTTATAAGTAAATCCCCAACGCTCGATGGCTTTCAGCCCCTCCAACAGACAAGGGAATGTCACCCACAGAAACAGCACACAGTCCTTATCTGCAATCCCTGCCACATCAAGGTTAAAAATGTCCTCGGCGCTCATGGTATGGTAATGGTTTTCAGCGCTTCGCCCCTGTCCTTTTTTGGAATATACTTTGTAAGACCACGGAGGGTCTACATAAAGAACAGAAAACCTCATAGGCAACCACCCGTCAGGCGCGCCCCAATCTCATAGACAATATTGACCGTAACGGCATTTCCGGCCTGCCGGTAAAGCTGGGCGTCGCTAATGCCTGCCGCTTTTGCGCGTTCAAACAGGTAGTCCTCAAAGGCTTGCAGCCTCCAGCACTCTCTCGGCGTCAGCCTGCGAATACGGCAGCATAGGAGAACGCCCATGCTCCCGCCTGTCATCAGGGTTTGGGAACACTGGCGGCCGACACGCCCTCTGCTCCTATTGCTGTTGGGATAGGCCAGATTGATTCCATCGCCGGGGTATGCCATCGTGCAGCCGTCTTTTTTGTCCGCTCTGATAGGCAGACCCTCTTTCCAGCCCTCACAGCAGCACAGCAGGATGCCGTGCTGATCCTGCGTTGTCAGTGTAAAGCTGGGTTCTCCCGGCTCTTTGAACCGTCTGCCGTTCTGCCGCTTTTCCATGCGGTCGGGAGTGATAACTGCCATCACGCAGTCCGGGTGTCCGTGGCATAAAAAGACACCGGAGGTTTCCCCCCCGGTGGTTTCCGATACCTGAATACTGCCTTGCTCGGATACACCGGGCGGTTTGTGTCATCTCCGCATCCTCATTCATATCAATAAAAGCGGCACAGGTTGGGATTCGTGTAGGAACGGCAACCTTTAGTCCTTCTCCCTTATTCGTCGTGAGTGTTGGTGAAAGGCCATGCGTATCGTACACGTTTCCATTCATACCATTGCCGCTCGGATTGGTATTGCCCAAACAGACAATACCTCCCGCAGGGTCGCTCTGCTTGATATCCTGATTGAAGGCGGTGAACGCCGCACAGGGTGCAATCTCTGACAGCACAGCATTTTGATCCTGATTGCGGTTTAGACCACGGGTGTCGCTGGCGGTCAGGGTATGGGCCTGATTGATAGCCCCGATAATTCCTTCTTTGCGGTTGACGGACACGGCACAAAGCCCTGTGCGTCCGGCAAAACCGCCGCCCTCCGCTGTCAGAGTCACGGAAACACCGCTTATGTCGTAGACCCGTTTTCCTTGGCTTCCGCCGATAAGCTGCTTAACAGGCGCCGTGTTTGCTCCGCCGATAGGAAATACCTTTCGTCCACGGATTCCTCCAAAATGTCCAACAAGGTACACTCGCTCCCTGTGCTGGGGAACGCTGAAATGCTTTGAATTGACGGCCTGCCATTCGCAGTCATACCCAGCTTCCCATA
>JAEWWY010000167.1 GCA_023458835.1 Bacillota bacterium | reverse complement strand
GCATCAAACCGTCCTGTCGGATGCTTCCACTCCGGCGGCGAAGGCTGTTTTGAGCTTTTTCGAAAAGTGGAACCCGGAGGGGGCGACGGGCCATCCCCTGCTTCAGCCCTATATGGAGGATATCCTGGCGGGGGCCAATATGGTATTCTCCCTGCCGAACGCCTCCTTTGCTCACGAAGATCCCGCTGTCAAGAATGCGTGGGAACGGCACAAGAACGGCCGGGAGGCCGGGGCCAGAATGCAATGCCTGGTCACCGGGAAGCAGGATCAGCCCATCGCCATTTTGCATGGGAAGATCAAAGGCGTAAAAGATGCTCAGCCCGCCGGGGCCTCCCTGGTGTCCTTCAATGCCAGAGCGTATGAATCCTACGGCCGGGATGAGGAACAGGGGCTGAATGCGCCGGTGAGCGAGTATGCCGCCTTTGCCTATGTGGCGGTGTTGAACCGCCTGATTGCCGACGGCGAGCATCGGAATCTGCTGGGCGATGCCACCATAGTCTATTGGGCGGATGACGGCGATCCAAGGTATCAGGATGCGGTGGCTGCTGGTCTGGCCTTCGGGGAGGATCAGGCGCAACTCCATGATATCATGGAGAAAATGGGGAAAGGGAATATGTCGGATATGGAAGGTCTTCATTGGGACATGCCCTTTTATGTACTGGCCCTTTCGCCCAACGCTGCGCGTGTTTCCATCCGTTTCTTCTGGCGTTCGTCTTTCGGCGAGGTCATGGAAAACATACGCGCGCATTACCGGAGGCTTGAAATTATCAGGCCTTCCTTTGAAAAGCGGGAGTACCTGACGCCATACTGGCTTTTGAAAGAAACAGTATCCCCTGTGTCCCAGAACCAGGACGCGTCGCCCTTGCTTACCGGCGCTGTGATGCGCTCTATTTTTATGGGTACACCATATCCTGCGGCGCTTATGCAAAGCGTGCTCACACGCATACGCGCGGAACGGAATGTTACCCGCGGCAAGGCAGCCATTATTCGGGCGTGGCTTTTGAACCATAACAGACCAAAGGAGTATAACCAATCAGACGATTCATACAAGGAGGTGCCCACCGTGTCGCTCAACAAAGAAAGCACGAACAAGGCCTATGTGCTGGGGAGGCTGTTCTCCGTGCTGGAAAAAACGCAGGAGGAAGCCAGCCCTGGCATCAATGCCACCATCAAGGACCGCTACTTTGCTTCTGCCTGTGCCGTGCCTGGCACCGTTTTCCCTATCCTTTTGCGGATGTCTAACCATCATATCGCGAAGGCGGAATATGGTAAAAAGCTGTCCAGGGAAATTGGAGAGCTCATGGATAAGCTTCAGGTAGAGGACGATCCCTTCCCCGCGCAGCTCTCCCTGGAAGAGCAAGGCTTTTTTATCCTGGGGTATTATCATCAGGTACAGGCCCGCTACCAAAAGAAAGCCCCTGCCTCAGGCGGGGAAACAAATGGTGCCACGGATGCGGAAGAAACCACCAATGCGAAGGAGGAAGCGTAACATGGCAGGCTACGAAAACGCGATCAAGAACAGGTATGAATTCGTGATCCTCTTCGACGTGGAGAACGGCAACCCTAACGGCGACCCGGACGCGGGCAACATGCCCCGCATCGACCCGGAAACAGGCTATGGCCTGGTGACGGATGTGTGCCTGAAGCGCAAAATCCGCAATTATGTGGAGACTGTGAAAGAGGACAGCAAGGGCTACCAAATCTACATCAAGGACGATGTGCCCCTGAATGTCAGCGACAAACGTGCCTATGTTGCTTTGGGCGTGGACGAGAAGGACATGAAAAAGGCCAAGAAGGACAATCCCAACCTGGATGAGCAGGTACGGGATTTCATGTGCACAAACTTTTTCGACATCCGTACCTTCGGCGCGGTGATGACCACCTTTGTCAAGGCTGCCCTGAATTGCGGTCAGGTGCGCGGGCCTGTGCAGTTGGGCTTTGCCAGGAGCATTGATCCCATTGTACAGCAGGAGATCACCATCACTCGCGTGGCCATCACCACCGAGGCCGACGCCGAAAAGAAGGGCACGGAGATGGGCCGCAAGCACATCGTTCCCTACGGGCTATACCGGGCGGAGGGTTACGTGTCTGCCAACCTGGCCCGCAAATTCACCGGCTTTTCGGAAAGTGACCTGGAGCTTTTGTGGGAAGCCATTCTTAATATGTTCGAGCATGACCATTCCGCAGCCCGGGGCAAGATGGCTGTGCGGGAATTGATTATCTTCCGCCACGACAGCGAATTAGGAAATGCCCCCGCCCATAAGCTGTTTGAGTTGATAAAGGTGAGGCACAAGAATCCCGATGCTACCGCCAGGTCTTATTCTGATTATGCTGTCACCGTTCAGGAACCGCCTTTTGAGGGCGTGACCCTCATCCGCAAAAGCTAGCCATGGAAGAGGAAGAGTATTTGCCCCTTTCAGGCATCCAGCGTTTTTGCTTTTGCAAAAGACAATGGGCGCTTGTCCACATTGAGCAGCAGTGGGAAGAGAAAATCTACACCATTGAAGGCAACATCCTGCATGAACGCGCCCACAATCAGGCGCTGTCGGAAAAGCGGGGCGACGTGATCACCGTCCGGGGCATGGCCGTTTCTTCGCCCGCCTTGGGTGCCAGCGGCCAGTGCGACGTGGTGGAGTTCCACGCATCCCCGGATGGCGTTCCCCTGGCAGGAAGAAAGGGAACCTGGCTGCCCATACCGGTAGAATACAAGCGGGGCCGGCCCAAGGAGCATGACGCTGACCGGCTGCAATTGTGCTGTCAGGCCATGT
>JAEWWY010000166.1 GCA_023458835.1 Bacillota bacterium | reverse complement strand
CCACAGCGCGCATGCGGAAGCATTGTCCGCTTTGGGCGATCGCCTCCGGATCAAAATGTTTGATTTGACGGATGATCATTGCATGTGCTCCGGTTTTCCATATTTGCAGGCGGTATATAAAAAAGGCCGCAATCCATTATACAGGATGGCGGCCCGCATGGCAAACACCCAAATGCCCGCCCAGGGCGGCAAAAATCGGGGCTGTCCCCCTAGCGGATCAGCTCCAGGTTCTGGCGGATGCTCTCCAGGGGGCTAAGGTCCCCGGCCGGCGTACCGGTCAGATCCGGTCGGCGGAGGTTTGGCAGGTCCTTATACCAACGGTTTGCCCGCCCATACATTCCTTTTTCCAAAGCATCGGGTCGGTGCCCCGCAGCTTGCAAACGGCTTCGGCAAAGAAGTAATCTCCGTAGACGATGTTCACATGGCGGCCCGCCCCGTCGTCGTGATAGCTGGCGGTGCATTTTTGCAAAATGCCATAGCTGCTTTGCGTCCAGTCAGCACATAATCCATCCAGCGCCCTCAGCATGCGCAGGGCAGCCTGCATATACTTTTCGCCATCCCTTTTTTCCACGTGCCCGGCACGCTCTATGAGCCCGCAGGCAGCACAGGCGCCTGCAATATTATCGATCCGCTCCTCCCCCTTGGGCTGGCGGAAATCGCAATCGGTGAGTCCATCCTCCCGGATGTTGGGCAGGAAATAGTCGGCGATTTTCCGGGCCGCGTCAAGATACCGCGCTTCTCCGGTGTTCATGAAGCTGATGGTAAAGCCGTACAGCGCCCAGGCCTGCCCCCGGGACCAGGAGGAACCCTTTTCATAGCCCTGGCCGCCTGGGGAATCCAGCGCCTCCCCTGTGACGGGATCGAAAATGACGATATGGTTGCAGGAGCCGTCCTCCCTGAGGAAATGGCGGAGCGACGTATCCGCGTGGCGCGTGGCGATGTTCACATAGCGCGGGTCACCCGTCTTTTCCGTGGCGAAATGCAAAAGGCTCAGGTTCATCAGGCAATCCACAATGGCCCAGCCCTCCCTGCCCCAGCCGTTCCATGCGCGGATGAAGCCCACGGGGTTAAAGCGCCCTGCCAGCACGTCGGCGGCGATCAGCGTCTTGCGCAGCGCCTCCTTATCGCCCGTCAGGCGGTAGTCCGCGCCAAAGGACAGCAAATACATAAAGCCCATGTCATGATTGAGAAGGTCATGGCGCGCAAGCTCCGCCCCGAGCAGCTCCTGCGCGCGCCTTGCCTCCAGCATAAACTTCTCTTCCCCTGTGGCGGCGTATAGCTGCCACATAATGGCAGGCCAGAAGCCGCCCGTCCACCAGCTATTTCCGTCAAAGGGCGAGCCGATCCATGTGCGGCCTTCGCTCTTATAGGGGATCATCCCTTCCTTGGCGGCAGCCTCCATGGACCATAAATATTTGTCCCTGATCTTTAAAAAGGTATCATTCAGCCAGCTTTGCATATTCCGCAGCCTCCTTGGGGATATTGCCCCATTTTGCCATGCCGTCCTCCACCGCGCCCAGCACGGCGCATACAAGCACCGTCTCACCTGAGGGTATCTCCGCCCGCAGGGTGGGAAGCACCGTTCTTGGATACAGCAAATTCGTGTTGGGCTCAGGCACGACGATTTGACCCGTTTCAAAACCGCGAAGGCCCACGATGCCGCTTGTCATATTCCCGCATATAGCTAGCGCCTTTTTTTCTTCCGCCTGGGTTTGGGCAAGGCCCGGCCCGTCGTCCCGATTGATGGCGTATCCGCCCTCCGCGGCAAAAAGCCTGCGGGGCGTCGTGACCCTGTGGATGCGGACGTGCCAGTCGCCAAGGGGAATGATGGTGGTTTCCACCTTCACATCCACAAATGGATGCCATGTGGCTTCCACCTTGCCACCGCTGATCCCGTACTCCCGGCAGCCCTGCCTTGCATGCCAGTACACCTCGTCTTCACTCAGCGCCAGCATGCTGTCGTACGCGCCCCGGTTCAGCATGAGCGCGCTCTTGGGCACGCTGAAAGCAAATACCGTGGAATAGGCAAACTTTTCATACTTGGCTTCCCCATGGGCGTGCTCAAAAGCGCGGTTCCCCGCGGGAAACGCCTGCACATGCCTGTTGCGGGCGTCCCGCACGATCAGCATGCGGGCATGCTCTTCGCAAAACAGGCCGGGCGGCATATGCGTTTTTTCCGCGCAGGTCCAGAAGGGATGGCCGCCAGCCAGCGCCAATGGCGCAAAGGCCTTCATGGCCCAGTAGGGGGAGCCCGGCGCGTTGTAGCCTTCGGCCAGAATCAGGTTGGGGTAGCCATAGCCAATGGTAAGCACCCCGTCCTGTGTGAAGATGGGCCGGGAGAACCACCTGCGCATATTCCTGAGCAGCAGTCCCTTTGCAACGCCCCAGTCCGCCTTGGCGTTTTCACTGTCGCCCAGGGGCAGCGCGCCAAAGAAAGCGCCCTGGGCAAAACGGTAGGCCAGGCTGCGCCCATAGGGCAGCGCTTCGCCGTCAGCGTCAAACCAGGTTTCAAAGCGCTTTGCCATCTGCCATGCCCGGTCACGGTACGTTTTGCAGCGGCCGGGGTCCAGCTTCTCCATGGCCCTGGCGTACAGCAGGCCATAGTAGTGGAAGCCCCAGGGGGTATAGTAATCCCGCTGATCTTCATAGTCGCAGTACCAGCCGTCGCCCTCATAATGCTCGTCCATCATGTCCAGGTCGCCGGCAAGCATCCTGGCGTCATAGGGCAGGTCATTCAATAGGAAGCCGATGTTCACCAGCACCCGGAAGAAACGCCAGTTGTTTTTGGGCATGTCATAGCGGTTGATCTGGCTCAGCCAGCGGTGGATATTCCCCTGTGCCTTCACGTCATGGGCAAAGAAAAAAGCCTCGGGCACAAAGCACAGCGCCATGCCCATGACGGCCATCTCCACCATGCGCTGGTCAAAGGGGCC
>JAEWWY010000165.1 GCA_023458835.1 Bacillota bacterium | reverse complement strand
GTATACCACAATGCCCCGGTTGGTTTTGCTCTTGTTTGCGTTGGCATGCAGGCGCAGGCAGATATCGGCCTGCGCGTCGTTTGCGATCTGCGCCCGCTCCAGATTGGTGCGGCTTGTCTCTATGGCGTCCCGCGTTAATACTACCTCGGCCCCTTGATCCAGCAGCATATCCCGCAGTTGCAGGCCGATCTCCAGGACGACGGCGGCTTCCCTGCGCCTGGTGACGATGCCTTGCGCCATGCCGGATACGACGGCCTTTTTCCCTGTCAGCCCGGGCCCCACCGGCTCTATGCCTCCGGGGCTTTCCAATTGATGGCCCGGATCGATGCATACGGTCAGGCCGGAAAGCGGACCGTCCGGATTTGGCTGGGCGGCGGGCTTGGCAATGGGGTATTGGGTCCGGGCTTCGAAGCTGTCGAGCTTGCTGCCGGACAGCGAAAGGAGGGTGACACCCACATAATTGCCGGCATAGGTAAGCGGAAGCGCAAGCTCGCCGCTGAACACATTGTCCTTTCCCCTGAAAAGCACTGTTCCGGATTCCATGGAGCTTTTATAGCTCACCTGCACATATTCCTGGCCGGCAGCCGTGAAGGAAAGGCTTACGCCATGGTCGCCCGGCTCATACGCAAAGCCGCTGACCCTGGCGGCGGAGAGCCCGGAGGCGGGAAGCAGCAAAACAAGCAGCAAGAGAGCCAATATCCGTCTTTTCATATACTTCATCATTCCCCATCGTAATATTGGGCTTCATCCTCTTTTTTATAAAACCCGGTATAATGGCCGTGGGCCAAAACGCCCACCTTCCCGGAATCGGGATAGAAGGCGATATCGGTACTGGAGGCCGTATCCACATCCAAATATACCAGCGTATCCGTTTCCGATGTGTTGGTGATCTTGTGGGCGCCCTTTTCATAAGGCGGGCATACGATAACATCCCCGGCCTTGATGGCCTTCTCACCATCCGGCGTTTTCAGCGTGCCGCACCCGCGGATGATGTAGAAAACCTCCGTTACGTTGGTATGGTAATGGTAAGGATAGCTGGCCTTTTGCGGAGGTATCTCATAAAAGGCCACGGCGCAGCCGTTCCCGCCGCCGCCCATGACGATATGCTTGAAATACTCATAGGGCGCGTGATCCTGCCTGTGGGCGCCGGGAAGCTGGTTTATGCTTGTGATGAGGATGTTTTCCTGATGCATGTTTTTCCCTCCGGGCAAGCGCGTTACTTTTTGCGGCACGGGATGTAATAATCCAGGGTGATCTGCCCCTGCGCATCCGGCGTGGTAAAGCGGGGGCAGTTATACAGCTCCATGGACCATGAAAATCCTTCGCAGGTATATCCCTTTTCCTCCAGCGCCTTATTCGTGTATTCATGGGCCTGCATGCACACATCCTGGGTGTCTGCCCCCTGAATCCAGCCCACCGCGGCGCTGGAGGCCGCGACGGGACGCGACACAAAGCCGCCCCCGGGCACGGGGCAGCCGGGCTTCATCATCATGCCGCAAACATAGGTGAAGGTATTGCTGCTTTCCTGCCAATCGGTCATGAAGCCCACGTAATCGGGGCACAGGACCCAATCCTTTTGCGCTTCCAGGGTGCTGAACGTTCCATCGGCAAAGCAGGCGTCCCAGAAGGCGGGTATGGGGTTTTCCCCACCCATTTCCACCCGGATCTCCTTGCCGGCGACGCACCATGCGCCCAGTTCCCTGATCTCCAGTTGAATCAGCTTGGACATGCTTTCTTCCCCCTTCGTCTTTTGTACAGCCTAAAGCTCAAGCGCCAGCCACTCATCCCTGAACAGCCGGTAAACAACCCTGTCTTTGAGACTTCCGTCATGCCAGATAAGCTGCCTGAATTCCGCCTCCTTGATGAAGCCGCACTTTTGCATGACCCCCTCGGAGCCCGCGTTTTCCTTCAGGCAGCCCACGGACATGCGCAAGACGCCATCCTCTGTGAAGGCAAAGCGCAGCAGCGCCTTCACCGCTTCGGAGGTATACCCCTGCCTCCAGAAGCGGGGGTAGGTAAAGTAGCCCAAATCGGCCAGCTTCCCCAGAGGGGTGAAGGCATTGACCGTATATCCGATTTCACCGATGTGGCCGCCTGTGCGCTTGTCCTCCATGCGGAGATATATGCGCGCCCGGTCCTTCCGGCCGATTTCTTCCATAGCGGATTTCAGGTTCGCTTCCGATTCGGCCATGGAGCGGGTTTGAATGTCCTGCAGGTAATACATGACCGTTTCATCGGAAAAGAGACCGTGATGCGATGCGAGGTCGGTCCTATAATGATCCCGCAGAACCATCCGTTCCGTTTCAAGCGTGATGAAGCCTGGCCGTTCCGTTTCCCGGCGGCCTGATATGTTTTTGTTCATCCTTGCGGCCTGCTACTCATCCTTGCCGGAGAGGGTGTCCACCGGATGTGCCGAACTGGGCTCCAGGCACCTTTCATACCGTTCTTCCTCGTGCTTGATCTCCCAGTGCAAAAGCATGGTCAGTGAACCGCGAAGGAGGATGATGGCGCCCAGGATGGCCAGTTCATTCCATTCCCGGACGATGACGGTGCGCAGCACCTCGCCGCCAAGCTTGAATTCCAGCCCCAGCGCAATGCCCTGGGCCAGGCGGAGACGGATATGGGGGTCCCTTTTAAAATAGCCGATCACGCCCTTGGCTGCGGTTAAAAGCACCACCAGGATACCCGCGCTTTCCACCAGCAATATGCCGGCCTCAGCAACGATATGTACCGCACGATCCAGCCACTCCATTTGTTAACCTCCATACGGCAATTATATTGTGTCTATCATACATGATTTTGTGAAAAATTGCACGCGGTTTTTGGTAAACAGGTGCATGTCATGGTACAATTGGTTCAGCAACCCGCGTACGGGTTGCGGGCCGGCGGGCCGCATTCGCAACCGGTACGCCGGCAAACAGAACGTAACAGCAAGAAACGAAAGGGGGCGCATGGCTATCAAAAGCATGGAGGTTTACTTGCACATCCCCTTTTGCAGGCGCAAGTGCCGCTATTGCGATTTTGCTTCCTGCGCGGGGCGGGAAGATTTGATGGGGCCTTACGCAAGCGCCCTGATGCGGGAGATCCGGCTTCGGGCCGCGGAGCTGGGCCCTGTGCCCGTGTCCACGGCATATGTCGGCGGGGGAACGCCTTCCCTGATGCCTGCCGGCTTATTGGCGGAAGTGCTGGATTGTTTGTTTGGCGCCTTCCCGCCCATGCCTGATGCGGAAATCACCTGTGAAGCGAATCCCGGCACGCTGGCGGAAGATTTTCTTGCCATGCTGCGGGCGCATAAAGCGAACAGGCTGTCGCTGGGCGCTCAGGCCCGGCAGGACAAGCTTTTGCATATATTGGGGCGCATCCACCGCTGGGAAGAGGTGGAGGATTCCATCCTCATGGCCCGGCAGGCGGGCTTTGACAACCTGAACATCGACCTGATGTTCGGCCTGCCCTCTCAAACCCGGGCCGGTTTTCAGGAGACGCTGGAGTCGGCCTTGGCCCTTCACCCGGAGCACGTGTCCTGCTATGGGCTGATCCTGGAGGAAGGGACGCCCCTGTACGGGCAGGCCGCCAGGGGAGA
>JAEWWY010000164.1 GCA_023458835.1 Bacillota bacterium | reverse complement strand
CCCTGCCTGCCGCCAACGTCATTTCCATCGGCAGGTATGGCGTCAACCAGATTGCCATGGATTATAACCAGGAATTGTTTTTCAGGTTCAGCCAGGATGGGTCTACCATGGAATCCAACGAAAAGATGCTCATCGAGCCCGGCTACGGCGCCGGCCTTGGCAGCGCGCAGCTTCTGCATGCCCCCCTGAGCGGGCAAAGGCGGGCGCTGCTGGTGTTAAGCGGCGTCAGCGGCGGGGCCATGCTCAAGGCCCTGCCCTATCTGGGCAGCGTGGAGGGCCTGTGGAAGGTGTACGGCGACGGCTTTGTGGCGGACAATGAGGCCGCCCATTCCTTCCGCTTTAAAATGGACAACGCCGCCGCCCCGCCCGCCGCGTGGAGGATGCTGGAACGCCAGGTTGTGCTGGGCTTGAGCCTGGCCGCCGGAGGCGTGCTGCTGCTTGCGCTGTTTGCCTTCAGCATGATGATGATGAAACACAAAAGGAGGAATTAAATATGAAATGGAACCGCACCTCCGCTATCACGGACATCGCCTTCCTTTTGCTGCTGGGCCTCATGTTCGTGGGGATCCTGTTCATCGCCGGGGACGGGGAGCACCTTGGCATCAACGCCGGCATCCTGTGCGTGGCGGTGGCTATCGCCATCTTCACCTATTTCACGTCGCTGACGGCGGGGCTGGTAGCCAACATCATCCTCATTTTCGGATATGTGTCCTATGTGATCTATATGTCGCTTGCCCGCGGCACGGCGGTTGAAAGCTATACCTATTTCTGGGTGGTGTGGACGCCCCTGTTTTCAAGCTGCATCGCCGTCTTCGGACAGCAGACCAACAGGCTGCACATGAGCCTTGACAAGCTGGACGCGCAGATTCAGGAGCTTACGACCATCGATGCGGACACGAGGCTCAAAAACCTGCGGGCCTTTGACATGGAAGGCTTCATTTACATGCGCATCGCCACCCGCTACAACATGCACCTGACCATGCTCCTATGGGAGCTGCGCTACCCCAGGGAGCTTATGCACATCCTGGGCAAGCCCCGCATGGAGGAGCTGGTGGGCCGGATCTCCCAGGTCATCAGCTCCTCCCTGCGGGCGGAGGATGCCGTATACCTGCTGGATAACAAGCCGCATCAGTGGGGTACGCTGATTTTCACCAACGTAACGGCCCACGAAACCGTGGTGGAGCGGGTGCGCAAAAACATCCAGGCGCTGGAGCTGACGGATGTGGTCAAGCGCCGCCGCCTGAACTTTGAAATGCGGGTGGGCGCCGCCGAATACACCCCGGACATTACCTCCTCGCTGCAGTTGCTGGAGAAGGCAAAAAAGCAGATGGAGTATGATGTGTAAGCTATTCCCGCAATATCCGCTCCCTTTTCAGCCGGCGCACCGCCCTTGATGTTTTGAAAAGCCCCGCCGTGCAGGAAAGGAGCATGGCCGCCAGCATGCCGCATACAAAGGCTTCCCGCTGCCCATGCTTTACCCATTGCCATACGTTCATCACCAGGCTGAAAAGCAGCGGCGGAAGCAGGCAGGCCGTCAGCAAAAGGATCCGTTTCAGATGGCTGATGCTGGAATCCAGGTCGCTGAACAGGTCAAAAGCGCCCTCCGATGTCTTCTTGCGGAAATAGGCCCACTTTTTGAAGGAAGCCACATGCTCCACGCCCGTCTCCTCCAGAAAGCGGATGTAGGCTGCGCTTTGGGGCCGCGTGGGCCACTGCTTCAGCCATTCCATGCGGTAGCTGTATCCGCCGGGCTCCCCCTGCACAAAATCGTACCGGCAAAAGCCCACGCGGGCAAGGTGCAATCCCCTTTCCGCCATTTCGTTCAGCCATGCTGTCTGCTTATCAAAGTCCCAGACAAAAAACATTCTTCTCACCGTATGCATCATTGTCCCGCCCCTCCCGCGATCCTTTTTCCGTTGTCAAGCAGCTCCTGAAGGCGGCTGATCTCACTCAGGACCGCCTGCCTTCCCTCCTCCAGAATCACATATTCCTTTTTCCGGCTGTTGCTTTCCCCGGGCAGCGCCTTGATCCACCGTTTTTCCAGCAGCGTGCCGATGGCGCCATAGAGCGTGCCCGCGGCCAGCCTTACCCGCCCCCGGCTCAACTGTTCCACCTTTTGCATGATCCCGTACCCATGCAAAGGCTCCAACAGGGACAGCAGGATGTAATTCACAGCCTCGGTCAATGCAATGGATTCCGCCATTTCTTCCGCCTCCGATACATCGCCCTCCGTTATATCGAAGGACGATATAATTATATCGGCCAACGATATAGTTGTCAATACGAAAGCGAACACTTTTTTATGATGATGCCATGTTAAGAGGCCGTAAAGCAGGCCAGTCACGTTTGGATTTTTACGAAGGCAAAGGAAGTTTAAACAAGAAAAATCAAGTTGCGCACCCGAAGGTCCAGGGCGATCGGAAAGCCCTGGTCGTGCCGCAAGGCACGAAATGTCCTTTATCCAATCAACCCTCCCTTATCAAAAAAGTTTAATTGAGACTGCCCTGGTCCGGGAAAGGGCTTGACAAGCTTTTCCCGTGAAGTTATTATAATATCAGCATATGTGTAAACGGAAAACAGACCATAT
>JAEWWY010000163.1 GCA_023458835.1 Bacillota bacterium | reverse complement strand
GCCATCACCTTTCTGGAGTTCATCGGAAAATGGAATGCCCTGATGCTGCCGGTGACCATCATCACCGACGCGAAAAAATATACCCTGCCCATGGTATTGAAAAGCCTGGCCTTTGCCACCGACGGCACCTCCGGCATTGACATCATCGCCTCCAATGCGCAGATGGCGGCCATCATCATCTCCATCCTGCCGCTGGTTATCCTGTACGCTTTTACACAACGGTTTCTCATCGGCGGCTTGACGCTGGGCGCCTCCAAGGGATAATATGGATGTATCCTGCAGTGGAAGGAAGCATGTCCATGCCTGAAAACAGCCAAACCTTTACCCTGATGCTTCAAAAGGATCAGGAGCGGACGTATCTGCGCATTCCCATTCAGGTGGGAAGGGATACGGAGCGGCTTACCGTTTCCTATGACTACCGGCGCCGCCTCCAAACGGAGGAAGGGCCGGGAAGGGTGCGCCTGTCGGAAATAAATATCATTGATCTGGCGCTGGAGGACCCGGCGCATGTGCTGGTCGGCGCTTCCGGCTCCGAGCGCTTAAGCATCACCATCCACGAAAATTACGCCACGCCGGGGTACCGGCCAACCCCTGTCACGGCAGGCACCTGGTATGTGGTGCTGGGCCTGTACCTGTTGGAGGAATCGGGCTGCACCGTGACCCTCACGGTGCAGCAAAGGCCCAAGCAGGCGGTTCTGCTCAAGGGGGATACCCACCTGCACACCCATCATTCCGACGGGTGGTATTCCCTGGAGGAGACCATCGCCAGGGCGCGCCAGGACAGGCTGGACTATATTTTTATTACGGACCACAACTGCATGGCATCCAATGCTTTTTTGCCGAGCTATCCGGACCTTGCGGTGCTCCCCGGCGTGGAGATGACCTACTATGGCGGCCATTACAATCTGCTGGGTATAGAAAGGCCGGTCAGGACCTTCACGGCCAACAGCCGGGAGGAAGTGCTGGCCATCATGGCTGAGGGCAGGCGAAACGGCGCGCTGGCTTCCATCAACCACCCCATGGACGGCCCCTGCGGCTGGAGGTATGGCCTTGGTGAGGACGTGCCCGCAGAACTCATCGAAATCTGGAACGGCCCCTTCACCCCTGAGAACGCCGCCGCCATCCAGTTCTGGCATGGCGAGCTGTGCAAGGGGCGGCGCCTTCATGCCATCGGCGGCAGCGATGCCCACCGGGGCGAGTTCTTCCGGCAGATGGCCACCCCCGCCACCTTTTTGTACAGCGCCTCCCGAAGCAAAAGCGATATCCTGGAGGCGGTCAAATATGGCCATGCCTTTGTGGGCATGACGCCGGACGCCCCCCATATCGGCCTTCAATGGGGATCGGCCCGCATGGGCGATACGGCAACCCCTGCCGATGGGGAAATGCTGCTGATGACCTTTTCCCATCTGCGCGCGGGAGACGAGGTGAGGCTTTATAACCAGACCGGGCTCATCTGGCGGGAAATACCGGGCGCTTACCACCGCTTTGAAGTGGAAAAGCCTGTGGAAGACAGCCTGTTTGTGCGCACGGAGGTATGGCGGCCGCTGCCCGGCCTGGGCATGATTCCGGCCAGCATCGGGAACCCGGTATATGCCAGATAAATTGGCCCCAAAGACAAGAAAGCCGCCAGGATTGGCGGTTTTTTGCGTATACGATCATGTAAAAATAAAATCCAGCGGGCAATGTTCCTTGGCTTTCCAGATAGCTTACCGGCTGCCGCAAGCCATGCAGCTCTCCCGCTCGATCAGCTTAAAGGGCATATAGGTCCTTACCGGAATGGTGTCGTTTTGAATCTGATCCATGAGCATGCGCACCGCCATGGTCCCCATTGCCTTTTTATGGGTGTGGATTGTGGTAAGCTTGGGGGAAACAAAGCTGCATAGCTCGATGTCGTCAAAACCGATCAGGGAAATATCACGGGGAATGCTTAGGCCCCGCTCCTGAATGGCCCGCATCACGCCGATGGCGGTAATATCGTTCACGCAAAAGTATGCGCTGGCATGCTTCCCCTGGGACAAAGCCCTGGACATGCTTTCGTATCCCCCGCTTAAAGACAGGGCGGATTCCACCACATGGCATTCTTCCACCGGCAAGCCATGCCGGAGCATGGTCTGCTCAAACGCGGAAAACCGGTGCTCGTTTAAAAGTGCCTGGTCCCGGTTGGTTTCGCCGATAAAGCCGATATGCCTATGGCCCAGTTGTACAAGGTGGTCCACCGCCTGGGAGATCCCCTGGACGGCGTCGCACAGCACCTGGGAGATATCGCCGTCTATGTAGTTTAACCCGCAGTACACCAGACGCGGGATATGGGTCCTCAGCATATCAAGGGTCTCCTGGCTCATGCGCCCAAGGAGGATCGCCCCGTTCACCGAGCGCGTAACAAGACTGTTGAAAAAAGCCGCGTCCTGAAGGCTGCTTTTGCTGGAGATGGGAAACGTATATTCCATGGCATACCCCTGGGCAATGGTTTCCTGGTATATGCCCGCGATCACCTCGGAAAAGAATGGGTCGATAAACAGATCGTCGGAGGAA
This sequence comes from Bacillota bacterium, assembly GCA_023458835.1. Lineage (GTDB taxonomy): Bacteria > Bacillota > Clostridia > Christensenellales > Aristaeellaceae > JAEWAH01. The sequence continues at coordinate 5,575 of JAEWWY010000163.1, read as the reverse complement.
GCCAGGATGCAGCCTATGCTTTTGCGGTCCAATTCCTCGCTGCCATCTTTGGCCCTGTGGATCAGCATGCGCGCCGTCTGATTCGGCACATATTGCATTTCGTGTACGATCTTCCATACCTTTTCCACCGTTTCCGGGCTTGCAGGCTTTACGGGATCGCTGTTTATGACCCGGGATACCGTGGAAACGGACACGCCCGCTTTTTTCGCGATGTCCTTCAGTTTTGCGTTCACTGCCGCACCCCTTTGCATCTGTCGGAAAAAGGTAGATGTAGGAATCAGTGTAGCATAGTTGCCCCCGTTGTGCAAGCAGGGCGCTTTTGCCCTGCGGGGCGGTCATAGAAATGGTTGACAAACCGAAAAGCCTGTGATAAACTTCGCCCATAAAACGTTTGGGGCAAACGTAGCGACCGAAAAAACCAAATATGTATGGGAGGGCGTTTCATGAAGCGGTGGACAACCTGGCTATTGATGGTATCCCTTGTCATCCCGATGCTCTTTTCAACCGGCGCGCTGGCGCAAAGCGGCACCACATTCGGACTGGAACCATTGGCCCAAAGGCAAACCGTCAGCGTCGGCTTCTTCTCGGGCTCCGGCCATTCGATTCCCTTTTACATCGCGGAGCAGGAGGGCTTCTTTGACGAGCTGAACATCGACATTGAATATCAGTCCTTCATCAACGGCCCCGCCATGATGGAAGCCAACGCCAGTTGGGATATCGCCGACGTGGGCGGCCCCGGCGTATTGGTCGGTCAGTTGGGCTACGACGTGCGCATGGTAGGCGTATGCGACTATGAGGAAAACCTGGCGCTGTTCGTGCGGGGCGACAGCCCCATCCTGGCGGCCGGCAAGGGCGCCCTGGCGGATTATCCCGAGGTCTACGGCAGCAAGGATACATGGAAGGGCACCAAATGGCTGTATCCCGTAGGCACCAACCTGCATATGACCCTGGCCGCGGCCCTGAGGGGCTTTGGCCTTGGCACCTCGGACATCGAGTCTGTGAACATGGATGTCAGCAGCGCCTTGACAGCCTTCAAGGGCGGCGAGGCCGACGGCCTGGCCGTATGGAACGCCGTTGCCTTTGCGGCGGAGGACGCCGGCTTTGTACGCGTGGGCGACGCGGGCAAGCTGGGCGTTGTCAGCACCTGCGGCCTGGTAGCCACCAAGGGCGCCCTGGAAAACAAGCGCGACCTTATCAAAAAGGTATGGCAGGTGTATTACCTTACCTGGCAATGGTGCAATGAAAGCGAAGAAAACATGGAAAAGGCCATTGCCTATTATGTGGATTCCTGCGAGACCGAGGGCGTTGTCAGCGATGAAAGCATCTGCCGCCGGGCTTTGGGATACTTCCGCTGCCCCAGCGTGAAGGAAGCCATTGGCGTCATGACGGAAACGGAAGCCGACAAAAAAGGCCTGTATGCAGGCCGTGAGCTTCTCCGCGCGGAAAACAACCTGCTGGAAACGCTGGATTTCTTCATTGAGCAGGGCAAGTATACCGCGGATGACCGTTTGAAGGTGCTGGACAACCGCTTGGTGGACAGCTCCATCGCTGCGGAAGCTTTGGCAGACTTTGAGGCCCGGAGCATTGAAATCAAGTAATTCTCCACTTTAATCCTATTTGGCGGGGGAGGACCCGTTGGGATGACACTTCTCATCTCCCGGGCCTCCCCTTCTTGCCATCATGGGAAGGGCAAGGTCCATCGCAAAGGAGGATTCATCTGTGCAGGACGCGTCAAACCGGTACCTTTCCAATGAGGAACGCGTGCGGCTGGTGCAAAAGCAAAAGCGGAAAAACGAATACCAGCGAACGCTTTTGAGCATAGCGGGGGTGCTGGGCTTCTTTATGATCTGGCAGTTGGCGGTTTCCGCCGGGCTCGTTTCCAGCAGGTACATCGCCACGCCTTCGGAAATTTTCAAGCTGTTTGTTGTAAAACTGTATGACGCCAACCCGGACGGCGCCATACTCAGCATGAATGTTCTGGCCAGCCTTCAGGTGGCCCTGACGGGATTTTTGCTGGCTGTTGCCTTCGGTATACCCCTGGGGCTTTTCATGGGCTGGTATCAGGGCTTTGACAAATTCATGCGCCCCGTGTTCGAAATCGTACGGCCCATCCCGCCGGTATCCTGGATTCCCCTTACCATCGTCTGGCTGGGTATCGGCCTTCGCGCCAAGGCATTTATTGTGTTCTTTTCCGCTTTCATCCCCTGTGTCATCAATGCCTATACGGGTATCAGGCAGACGAGCCCCGTCCTTGTCAACGTGGCCAAAACCTGCGGCGCGTCCAACTTCACCATCTTCTACAAAATCGGCATCCCTTCCGCCATGACCATGACGTTCGCCGGCGTCCGCGTGGCGCTGGGCAATGCCTGGGCCACCCTGGTGGCGGCGGAAATGCTGGCTTCCTCCGCCGGCCTTGGCTATATGATCCTGATGGGGCGGCAGTTTGCCAGGCCTGACCTGATCATACTAGGCATCCTGGTCATCGGCGCGATCGGCGCGGCGTTCACCTTTATATTGGGGCTGGCGGAGAACAGGGTATTGGGGTGGAAAAAGCTGTGAAGACAAAAAGTCAAATCGTACGCAGCGAGGCCGAGCGCAAGGAAATGATCCGCAAGCGCGTATACAGGCTGCTGCCCTTTCTGTCGCTGGGTTTGCTCATCCTTGTGTGGGTCCTGGTCTCCGGCCAGGAAACAGCCATGTTCCCCTCCCCCAGGGCGATCTGGGAAAGGTTCATGCGGCTGCTGGAAAAGCCCATCATGCGGCTGTCCCTGTGGCAGCACATATGGGCCAGCCTGAAGCGGGTGTTTGCGGCGCTTCTCGCCTCCTGGGCGCTTGGCATTTCCTTTGGCATTTTGCTGGGCTGGAACAAAAAGGCCAACGCCCTTTTCGGGCCGCTGTTCACCAGCTTCCGTGCGATCCCTCCGCTGGCCTGGATCCCCCTGATCACCATCTGGTTTGGGATCGGCGAGTTCCCCAAAATACTGGTGGTGTTCATCGGCGCGGTGATGTCCGTGGTGGTGAATACCCAGGCAGGCATTCAGAATGTCAATCAGCTCTACCTGAGCGTGGGGCGGATCTTCCATGCCAACCGGCGGCAGATGCTTTTGCAGATTGCGGTGCCTTCCGCTTTGGACGCCATCTTTGCGGGGGTCCGCACCTCCACCAGCGCAGGCTGGATGGTGGTATTGGCCGCGGAGATGCTTGGGGCCAAATCCGGCGTAGGCTTTCTGATCACCCGGGGAATGGATTCCGGAGATATGTCCCTGGTGCTCCTGTCCATGATCTGCATCGGTCTGGTGGGCGCGGCGCTGGCTGTGCTGACACAAATCATAGCAGGGCTGGTATGTCCGTGGAAAGCAAGAAGATCAAGCTGAGTTTACAGCATATCGCCCAGAATTACATTGTGAAAAACAAGGTGTTCGAGGCCGTTACCGATGTATCCCTTACCGTGTATGACCGGGAATTCCTTGTCCTCCTGGGCCCGGGCCACTGCGGAAAATCGGTGCTTTTAAACATGATCGCCGGTTTGGAAAAGCCTGCGGGCGGCGCCATTTACCTGGATGGGGAGAAGATTGACGGCTGCGACAAAAGAATCGGCATGGTGTTTCAGAAGCTGGCCCTGATGCCCTGGAAAACCGTCATGGGCAATGTGGAATTCGGCCCGCAGATGGCCGGCATGGATAAAAAAGCCCGCCGGGAGAACGCGCAAAAATACATCGACCTGGTGGGGCTGCAGGGCTTTGAAAAAAGCTATCCCAGCCAGTTGTCGGGAGGAATGAAGCAAAGGGTGGGCATCGCCCGGGCCTATGCCAACAATCCGGAGATATTGCTGATGGATGAGCCCTTCGGCCAACTGGATGCCCAGACCCGCTACGCCATGGAGGAGGAAATACAAAAAATCTGGCAGCGGGAAAAGCGCACCATCCTGTTTGTGACCAACAACATTGAGGAAGCGGTTTATCTGGGCGACCGGATCGTGCTGTTGTCCGCATGCCCCGCCACCGTGAAGGCGGTGTACGATGTCAGCCTGCCCAGGCCCAGGGACACCGTGTCGCCGGAATTCCTGAAACTGCGCAAAGCCATTTCGGAAAATACCGACCTCCCCCTGTAAAGGCGATGCCATCCTGATATTGTGGAGGGAAAATGATGGGCGAGCAGGAACGCTGCAAAATCGAGGTAAAGAACCTCTCCAAATACTTTGGCAGCCTGCACGTGCTGGACAATATATCCTTTCAAATCAAAAAGGGCGAGTTTGTCTGCGTGGTGGGTCCCACCGGCTGCGGGAAAACCACCTTTTTGAACCTGCTGACCCGCATTTATATGCCGTCAAAGGGTGACCTGTACATTGACGGCGAGTCGGCGGACCCCAAAAAACACAACCTGGCCTTCGTTTTCCAGGAGCCCAGCGCGATTCCATGGCTTACGGTGGAAAAGAACCTGCGCTTCGGGCTGGAGCTCAAAAAGCTGGACAAGAAAACAATCGACGGACGGGTTGAAAAGATCATCAGCCTATTGGGCCTGCAAGCCTTCAGGGATTCCTATCCCCACCAGCTTTCCGTCAGCTCCGAGCAGCGCATCATCATCGGCCGGGCCTTTGCCATGAACCCGGACCTGCTTTTGATGGATGAACCCTACGGGCAGATGGACATCAAGCTGCGCTTTTATCTGGAGGATGAAGTGATCCGCCTCTGGAAGGAATGGGGCAGCACCGTGGTATTCATCACCCACAACATTGAGGAAGCCGTATACCTGGCCGAGCGCATCCTGATCATGTCCAACAAGCCAACCACCATCAAGGAAGAGGTTGTGGTGGATTTGCCAAGGCCGCGGGACGTGACCGATCCGGCATTTATAAAGATCCGCAAATATGTCACAGATCAAATCAAGTGGTGGTGATCCGGCGCGCTCCAGGGATGGACGCGCAACCTGCCGCGGAGTTTTAATAACGTTTGGGTAAAAGGTTCTTAAGGGAGTGATCCATTTGATTTACGATGTGCTTATTATCGGCTGCGGCATTACCGGCGCCGCCGCCGCCTATGAATTGTCCCGTTATGATCTTCAGGTGGGCGTTCTGGAGCAATACAACGATGTGGCCAATGGGGTCACCAAGGCGAACAGCGCCATTCTCCATGCCGGGTTCGATCCCATTCCCGGCAGCACAGAGGCGCAACTGAACCTGGAAGGCATCCGCCTGGCAAAGGAGCTGTGCGAAAAGCTGGATGTGGAGCGCAGGGAAATCCCCTCCTTTGTCATTGCGCTGGAACAAAGAGACATGGCGGAAATTGAAATGCTGTATGACAGGGGGGTCAAGAACGGCGTACCCGGCATACGCATCCTGTCCGGGGAGCAGGCGCTTGCCCTTGAGCCGGCGCTGAACCCCCATATCCTTGCGGCCTTGTACGCCCCGGGTTCGGCCATTGTGAACCCCTGGGAGTATGCCATCGCCCTTTCGGAAACAGCGGTGCGCAACGGGGTCCACATGCATTTGAGCACGCGGGTCACCGCCATCCAAAAGGAAAGAGACCTGTTTTCCCTGGCCACCAGCCGCGGGAATTTTACCGCCAGGTATGTTGTA
>JAEWWY010000162.1 GCA_023458835.1 Bacillota bacterium | reverse complement strand
GCCCTGAATCAAACGCTTCATGCCATCAGCGTCGCCGCAGAGCAGGTTTCAACCGGCGCCGCGCAAGTTGCCGGCGGGGCCCAGGCGCTGGCGACAGGCTCGTCACAGCAGGCCTCTTCCATTGAGGAGTTAAGCGCGTCCGTTGCAAAAATTGCGGGGCAGGCCGCCGAGAATTCCGCCACGGTCAAGGTTGCGACCGGGTATGTGGATCAGGCAGGGGCGGGTGTCAACGCCGGAAACCAGCATATGAAGCAGATGGTGGAGGCGATGGAGAACATTGGCTCCGCATCCAGCCAAATTGCCAGCATTACCAAGGTGATTGAGGACATTGCGTTTCAGACCAACATTCTTGCTTTGAACGCCGCTATCGAGGCCGCCCGTGCCGGAAGCGCCGGCAAGGGCTTTGCCGTGGTCGCGGATGAAGTGCGCAATCTTGCCGCCAAATCAGCCCAGGCCGCAAAGCAGACCGCGGAATTGATCCAGCGCTCTGCCGTTACGGTAGCCGAAGGCTCGCAAATCGCGTCGAAAACCGCGCAAATCCTTTCTGACGTGGAGACGAAAACTCGGCTGGTCAATGAGAGCATTGCCAGAATCGAACAGGCGTCCATGGATCAGGCCTCCGCTATCGAACAGATCAAGCAGGGGCTTAACCAGGTATCCTCGGTCGTGCAGACGAATGCCGCTACTGCGGAGGAGAACTCCGCCACCAGCGAGGAGATGTCCGCCCAAGCCGCTGCTTTGCGTGAGGAAGTAGGGAGATTTGAGCTGGACAATTAATATAACGGAGGAATAGTTAATATGACGCTACAGAACCAAACCGCGCCCCGCCCTGTTCATACGCAGGCGGTTGCATTAAAAAACAGTTTAATCTTCCGAATGCTGCTTCAGTTGCTTGTGATGATCGCCGTTGTTTTGGCCGGCATACTTGTTGTTCTTTGGTTACAGCTTACAAACCTGGTGTCCGGCAGCACTCAAAAGGAGATCGCATTCCTGGCGGAGCATAATGCCAGCCTTTCAACAGAGTATTTTGATACGATGCAGACGCAGTCGGCCCTGCTATCCTCCACCATCGCCCAGTTGGATGGCGTGGATATGATAGAGGAGCAGAAAAAAGCCCTGGTCCAGCAGTTGATGGCCAACATGATGAAGGACGAGCGCATTTTCGGGGTCTATGCTGCGTGGGAGCCGAATGCCACCTTCCCGGACACGCCTGACGGATTATCGTTTTATGTCTACCGCTCGGGATCGAAAACAGAAACGGATATACAAAACGATTATGCCGCCTATAGCGTCGCAGGCTATTACGCAATATCAAAGCAAACGGCAGCGCCGCATATCACCGAGCCTTTTCCGTACAAGCTTCCAAGCGGGGAGACGATTTGGCTGGTCACTGTCAGCAATCCCATTGTAGGGGCCTCCGGAGCAGTGCTGGGCGTGACCGCCTGTGATATTATGGCGGAGACCATAAACAATTTGGACTACAGCCTTGGAGGATACACAAAAGCCTATAGCTTTTTGCTTTCCTACGGCGGTGCATATCTGGCGAATTCGCGTGATGCAAACCTCATGGGCAGCATATTTGGAGAAGGCATGAAGGACCAGGCCGAACGCTCTGAAATACTATCCATGGCCGCGGCGGGAACGGAAAAATTGTGGGAGCACCGGGATGAGGTTTTGGGCGAGGATGCCTACATTATCCAGGCGCCGGTTCACGTGGCGGGGCAGAGCAAAGCGCTGGCAAGCTTGTTTGTGGTCTCAAAGGCGGAAGCCCTTTCACAGGCAAGCAGCATCGTGCTTGTTATACTGCTTCTGAGCATCCTGGAGGTCGCCGTTATTGGAGCGGGTGTCACCCTGATCCTTAGAAGGTCCCTGCGCCCGATGAAGGATATCATCAGCATTGCCGAGGGGATGGAGCGCGGCGAATTGAACGCGGAGGTTCATGTAGCCGCAAAGGATGAGTTTGGGCATCTGGCGCGGGTCTTTCAAAAGACTGCGAACGTACTGCAGAAGTATGTGGGTGAGATATCCTCCGTTTTGGGGCGGATAGCCAAGGGCGATCTATGCGTGGCCATTGAAAATGATTACGTGGGTGATTTTGTGCCCATCAAAGCGGCGCTCCTTGATATTGCTTCTTCTTTGAATCATACCCTGACGACCATCAATACCGCCGCGGAGCAGGTCTCGACCGGCGCAAGTCAGGTGGCCGGCGGCGCCCAGGCGCTTGCGGCGGGATCGACGGAGCAGGCCTCTTCCATTGAGGAGCTGAATGCGTCGGTTTCCAAAATCGCGGATCAGGCCGAAGAAAACTCTGCGCATGTCAAGACAGCGGCCCAGTATGTGAAGCAGTCCGGGGTAGGCCTCAATGCCGGGAATCAGCATATGAAGCAGTTGACGCAAGCGATGGGGAACATCGGTGATGCATCCAGCCAGATTGCCAGCATTACCAAGGTGATTGAGGATATTGCATTCCAAACGAATATTCTCGCGCTGAATGCCGCTATTGAGGCGGCCCGTGCCGGAAACGCCGGAAAGGGCTTTGCGGTGGTGGCGGATGAGGTGCGTAACCTGGCGGCCAAATCGGCGGAAGCGGCCAAGCAGACCGCGGAATTGATCCAGCACTCCTCCGCTACGGTGGCTCAGGGTAGTCTGATTGCGGAACAAACCGCTCAAATTTTGATGGAGGAGGAGGTAGACGGCCGGTTTGTCAATGAAAGCATTGAGAAGATCAATCAGGCGTCTATGGAACAGACGGCCGCTATTGAACAAATCAAACTTGGGCTAACTCAGGTATCCTCCGTCATACAGACAAATGCGGCTACCGCAGAAGAAAATTCAGCCACCAGTGAGGAAATGTCCGCCCAGGCCGCAGCCCTGCATGATGAGGTCGCCAAGTTTAAATTGGATAGGATGGGGAGTCTGTTATGAAAAAGGCGGTTAAGCAATCTACGCTGGTCTATGCCCTGAACCTTGGTTCCATCCTGCTGCTGATTGGCATCATAGTTGCCTTCATTATGGTGGTCGTATTGAACGCAAGGATTGATACGGCAAATAACAACCGGATCGAACTGACGCGAAATGCAAACCGCTTTATGGCAGGCTCCGCTTATCTGACCAACGAGGTGCGGGCCTATGCGGCGACCGGAAATCAGGTGCATTACGATAATTATTGGAACGAGGCCAATCATCTGAAGAATACCACCGTCGGCGTGGAAAACATGAAGAAAATCGGCATTACCGGCAGTGAGGAAAAAAAGATCGATGAGATGCTCACGATCTCGGATCAGCTTATTCCCTTGGAAGAAAACGCTATGAAGGATGTGCAGGCCGGACGCATGAGCGCCGCTATCGATTATGTATACGGCAATGCGTATGAGACATCCTTGGCCAAGATTGAAAAGCTCCAGACAGAGTTCACGGAGATGCTGGATCAACGCAATCAGGACGCGGTCAATTCCCTGATGGCAACCAATTGGGTGTTGGAGGTGATCACCTTTGTCATGATTGCGCTGATCGCGGCTATGCAGGTGATTACCCTCCTGGTCATGGGGAAAAAGGTGCTTCGTCCCATTGCCGCCGTGGAGAAAGAAATGGGCGAGATTTCCCGGGGCAACCTGTCTTCCGTCTTTGCCCTTGAGCCGGATACCTCCGAAATCGGCATGCTGATCCAATCCATTCATATGACCCGCGCTACCCTCCAAAAATATATCAGCGATATTTCCGAAAAGCTTAATCAAATTTCCGCGGGAAATTTAACGGTACGGGCCGATCTACAATATATTGGAGATTTTGCCCCCATTCAGCACGCGCTTGAAACCATCCTTTCCTCTCTCAACAACACCCTGAGTCAAATTGATACCGCTGCTGAGCAGGTCAGTACAGGTGCCTCCCAGGTTGCCGGCGGAGCGCAGGCTTTGGCGGCAGGCTCTACGGAGCAGGCTTCCGCTGTTGAGGAGCTGAACGCTTCCATTATAAAAATTGCGGAACAGGCTACGGAAAACGCTGCAAACGTCACGTCGGCGGCTCAATATATTGATGAGGCCAGCGCCGGCATGAATGTTGGAAACGAGCACATGAAGCAGCTTACCGCAGCGATGACAGATATAGGTTCCGCATCCGGGCAAATTGCCAGCATTACAAAGGTCATTGAGGACATCGCCTTCCAGACCAACATTCTGGCGCTGAACGCCGCCATTGAGGCGGCCCGCGCCGGCAATGCCGGAAAGGGTTTTGCGGTGGTAGCGGATGAGGTGCGCAACCTTGCGGCAAAATCAGCGGAAGCGGCCAAGCAAACCGCGGAATTGATACAAAACTCCTCCGCCACGGTGGAGCAGGGCACGAAGGTAGCGGAGCAAACGGCCCAAATCCTAAGGGATGTGGAAGTAAAGGCCAGGTCCGTTAATGAAAGCATCGGGAAGATCAGCCAGGCATCCGTAGAGCAGGCGGCATCCATCGATCAGATCAAGATGGGGCTCCATCAGGTATCCTCCGTCATACAGACAAACGCGGCTACTGCGGAGGAAAACTCCGCCACCAGCGAGGAAATGGCCGCCCAGGCGGCCGCGCTGAAGGAGGAGGCCGGGAAATTCAGGCTTGATACCGGATATGGAAAAAGCGGCTTTTCGGCCATATCCCTGTTAGGGGAACCGGTCCAAACGGTCAAGGCGGCATCCAGGGCAGGATCCGCTTTGGGAAAGTATTGAGGTGTGAGGATGAATCCTATGGAAAGCAAAATCATGCTGGAGACCGGAACCAATGAATTGGGGCTGCTGGAGTTCCGCATCGGGACAAACAGCTTCGGCATCAACGTGGCAAAGGTGCGCGAGCTGCTGCAATACCGGCCCGTACAGCCTATGCCGCATGCCCAGCCTTACGTGGAGGGGGTTATCTGCCCGCGCAACGAGCTGCTGACGGTGATCGACCTGGCGGGCTATCTCAAATGCCCTCCGTCTGAGCGGATGGAACAGGACATATTTATTATCACCGCCTTCAATCAAACCGATATTGCCTTTCATGTGCATCAGGTGGTGGGGATACACTGGATATCCTGGGAGACCATTGAAAAGCCCAATAGCGCAATTTTTGGGGACAGCGAGGGTGTTGTGACAGGGATCGCCAAACTGAAAGACACATTGATTACCATACTGGACTTTGAGAAGATCATGGTGGATATCAACCCCGGCGTCAGCGTGGCGGCGGACGCGTTGCTGATACAAAGCCCCGCCCGGCAGGATTCCGCCCATAGTATACTGGTTGTGGAAGATTCGATGATGCTGCGCAAGATGATTTCAGATGCCCTGCAAAAGGCGGGCTATATGAATATCATCATGAAGGAAAACGGGCAGGAGGCATGGGAATACCTCACCGGGCTTAAGGAAGAAGACGGTCCAATTGAAAAGCAGGTCAGTTGTGTGATCACGGACATAGAAATGCCTCAAATGGACGGACACCACCTGACAAAGCGGATCAAGGAGAGCAAAAAACTCTCCAAGCTTCCGGTTGTCATCTTCTCCTCCCTGATTTCGGATGAAATGATATTGAAGGGCAAGGAGGTAGGGGCGGACGCCCAACTGTCAAAGCCTCAAATCCACTTGCTGGTAGGCAGGCTCGCCGAGCTCATCCGGTAAGCGCCAAGGCAAAATGGCGCTTTCCCCATCCCATTTCTTTTTCGCGGCCTTCTTTCGCCGGCATCACCGCTCCGCGCAAAGAGGGCCTGCGGGTTTTTCTGATGAATGGAATATCAGGATGCGCTCCGCCTCTATCCCGCAATTCTGAAGCGATATGCTTCTTTTGCGTATACCGCGCAAACAATGGAAAGGAAAGCGCATGAAGAAATACTGTTTTGCCGCTCTGGCCGCGCTGCTTATGGCGCTATGCGCCCCGGCCTTTGGGCAGCTTGCGATCACCGAGGTAGTTGCCAAAAATGTCACGCTCCGCCTGGATGAAAATGGCCAGGCTCACGATTATGTGCAGCTTACCAATACGGGGAATGAGGCCATCCATATCGGTGGCTATACGCTGACGGATGGGGGAAAGGACGCATATGCTTTTGGCGACGCCATTTTGGAACCAGGGGAGAGCGTAACCGTATACTG
>JAEWWY010000161.1 GCA_023458835.1 Bacillota bacterium | reverse complement strand
CCAGATGGGACGAAATTGGTCCGACCTACAACGATTTTGACAACAAGGGCGTCAAGACGGATGATCCTTACGAGCTGCAGCAGTATCTGTGGAACGCCACAATCGAACAATACGCTCCCTATAAGCCGCCGATCGAAATGTGCCACAATACCCGGCTCTACTTCGAGGCAGAAGAAGCCCGCAGGCTCTCCGAGATCAACACAGACCTGCAAAACTATGTGCGCAACTCGTTGGCCGAGTTTGTAACAGGCGTCAGAAACCCCAACGACGACAACCAGTGGCAGCAGTATCTTGACGAGCTGAAAGCAATAGGCTATGAAGAGTACGTTTCTATTGTTCAGGCTCGCTACGACAAAGCCAACTGACATCATGCAAAAGGTTTTCAAAGGGAAGGCACCAAAGGCCATAAAGTAACAAGGTATCCAGAAAAAGTCCGGCTGATGCCGGACTTTTTCATGTAAAGGCAAGAAGCGGGTCAAGGCTATAAAGCATTACTGGCCGTCTTCCTTATACCCTCTTGGTGTAATGCCATAGCAGCGCTTAAATGCCTTATAGAATGTGTTTATGTTGCTGTAGCCCACCTTCTCCGCAATTTTAGCCGTGGTCAAGGCTGTGCCTTTGAGCAATTCAACCGCCCGCGACATGCGTTTTTGCTCGATATACCGATGGATATTGGTACCGTTGCTCTGCTTGAAGAAGCTTGAGATATAGCTCTCAGTCATGCACAGCGAGCTGGCGATAGATGCAAGGCCAAGGTTTGGATCGTTGTAGTTTTCCTCAATATATACGATTATTTTATCTTTCAGCCGTTGATACGTGTAATTATTCCGCAGGTCAACGGAGAAACAGTATATATTAATAACTGTAGACATATACTGCATAATTTCGCCAATGTCCTTCGCGCCTTTCATATTTTTAAGGTTCAGCTCTATTTCCTTGATTTTCTCGCTGTCAAGGTCTGCAAACTTTGATTCAAGCAAAAGCGTTGTTTCGGAAAGCAGGAAAATAAACCTATCCCGCTGGACTTTAGATGCTTCCAGCACATCCCTGTTTCTCTCGAACAGCTCTTTGATCGCCTGCATCGCCGCATTGGAGTCGCCGGAGCTGATGATATTACACAACCGTTGCGCATCGTCCAAGCTGTATGTCAACCTGTTTTTTTTGCTGGCGGAGCTGTCATACCAAGCAATATCATCGCTGCCCAGCATATTCATGTTATACAGTACGTATTCTGCGTTGCGGTAACTCATGAAAATTTGATCATGACTCATTACCGTATCACCGATTCCCCATTTCAGGTCTGCGCCTGAATCGGTCAGAATCTCTCCTACAATAAGCGCGATGCTGTCTACGATTTGCTCTTTGCTTGGCATCGATTTAAAACACATTGTCACCACAAATCTATCAAAGGCCGTCTTGCAGAAGAATAGACCTTTTTCGCGCATTTGGGAGAGTACCTCTGAAATTTCGAACATAGCCACATCAACAACACCGCTGTCAAATGCCATTATCCGCGCCGCTGCAACCGAATAATAAGAGTAGTCAAGGATTGATACTTCCCCTTCCATCATCCTCATTTCATCTTCAAGTATCAGTTCTCCTTTAAGCAGCCGGTTGTATATGATCTCCCGCGATGAATCCCTGTACTCCTGAATTCTGGCAGCAAGCATTGAATAATCCTTTGTTATATCCGACATCCTGCCTAACACATAGCGCAGGTCGTTTCTTCCCTTGGATGCAAGGTTAACGCCGTTTTTATTTTCCCAATCACCTACTAAACGCAGCAACGATGTCACAGGGTCTGATATGCTCTTGGAGAAAATAAAGGCTAAAAGAACACTGGTCAAAAGCACAACCAAATAAAGACCAATCAGGTTTTGCTGAACCTTTCTGCTGTCTGCGTATATGGAATCTGTGGGAACGTAATAGATAACCGTCCAGTCAAGCACGGATAGCTTTTTGGACCACCACTCAAAGTTTTCATTACCAAGCCGGAGCTGCATGCTCTTAGGAGCCTCCGGCATTAAATTCTCAAGCGCTATTGCCCTGTCTTGGCTTGCGTAGAGTATATGATCCTCGCCATCTACAAGTATGAGCGCCGAATCATTGTATATGTCATATAATCCAAGGCTGTGGACCAACTCGCCCAATTTTAACCCGGCTATTGCAGTCGCTCCTTTTGCTGCGTCCGCAAAGGGCAATCTGTAGTAAAGATCTACATAGCCATTTGGTGAATCCTTTGTTACAAAGAAAACATTGCGCTTCCGCTGAAGCTGTTCTTCGCGCCACTGCGTATAAGGCTTGCTTTCGTTGGGAAACTTAAGCTTAAAGAAGATTTCAGGGCGGTTGTCGAGCATATCAGAAGCGATAAAAAGATGGTTAAAGTGATAATATAGTGTCAACCTGTCCAAGAATAGACTTGTAGAAGTATACATGGCAAGGTTGTTGGACATGTTCAAAAAGCGCATAAACTCCTTAGGCGCAAAATTCGCGTCTTGCTTTCTCAGGCGCGATACATTTAAGTCGTTATAAAACGACGATTGAATTTTTAGTACGCTCTGCAAATTCGTCTCTATGCTATCCACCACTGTGGCAACTGCTTGTTCCATCTCAATTTTCACTTTTTCTTGCTCGGTTTTCACGATGTTGGCA
>JAEWWY010000160.1 GCA_023458835.1 Bacillota bacterium | reverse complement strand
TTTCTTAATGTTCGCCGGCGCATGGGAATCGCCTCCTTCCTAATTCGCATCCCGGATGCGGGGATCAAGCCAGTTATAGGAAAGATCCACCAGAAGATTGACAAACGTCACTGAAATGGCAATCACCAGCACGCCGAACTGCACCAGCGGAAAATCCCTGTGCTTGGCTCCGTTGATAATCAGCGTGCCGATCCCCGGCCAGGAAAAGACGGTTTCCACCACCACCGAGCCGCCGATGAGAGTGCTAAGCTGCCCGCCCAGGATGGTGATCACCGGCACCAGGGCGTTGCGCAGCGCGTGGACCAGGATGACCCTGCGCTCCTTCACGCCCTTGATCCGGGCGCTGTCCAGGTATTCCTGGCGGATTACATCCAGCATGGAGCTGCGGGTCAGCCGTGCGATGCTGGCGGTAGGTCCCGCCGCCAGGGTGATCACCGGCATGATATAGGAATAGATCCCCGCCTCCGAGCCTCCGCTGGGCAGCCATCGAAGCTGCAGGCTGAACAGGAAGATGAGCAGGATCCCCAGCACGAAATTGGGCACCGTATACCCCACCACCGCCGTGCCCATAACAGCCCGGTCGCCAAAGGTATTGTGGCGGATCGCGGCGTAGATGCCAATGGGGATGCCCAGCAGCACCGACAGGCCGAAGACCCACAGCCCCAGCGTCAGCGTGGCGCCCATCCGCTGGGAAAACAGCTCCAGTACGGGCTTCTTATAAAAGTAACTGACACCCGCATCCCCCCGGAACATGTTCAAAAAATAGCTGAAATACTGGGTCAGCAGCGGTTTATCCAGCCCCAGTTGGATGCGCATGGACTGCCTGGCTGCCTCGTCGGCGCTGTCGCTTAAGATCCAGTCCACCGGGTCACCGGTCAGCCGGGTCAGGATGAAGACCAGCGTCCAGACCACCCAAATGGTCAAAATCGCCTTCAAAAGCCGCATCAGGACGTATTTTTTCATGGCTTCCCCTCCTGTTCCGCCAGGTGGCAGGCTACAAAATGGCCTGCCCCCAGCTCCCTGAGCGCCGGTTTTTCATGTTTGCAAACCTCCTGCGCCCTCCAGCACCGGGTCCTGAAAGGGCAGCCCTCCGGCAGATGGATGGGGCTGGGCAGGTCGCCGCTGAGCAGGATGCGCTGTCTTGGCGCCGCAGGGTCCGGAACGGGGATGGCGCTCATCAGCGCCAGGGAATAAGGATGCAGCGTATGATCGAACATCTCCTTTTTGGGCGCCAGCTCAATGATGCTGCCCAGGTACATCACCGCGATCCTGTCGGATACGTGGCGGATTACACTCATATCGTGAGAAATGAACAGGTAGGTGAGCTGCAATTCCTGCTGCAGCTTTTTGAACAGGTTGAGAATCTGGGCCTGGATGGATACATCCAGCGAGGAAACCGGCTCATCGCACAAAAGCAGCTCAGGCCGCAGCGCCAATGCCCTGGCGATGCCGATGCGCTGGCGCTGGCCGCCGGAAAATTCGTGGGGGTATTTGTCCAGCGCTTCTTTGGGGATGCCCACCTTTTCCAGGATGGGGGCGATGGCCTCCATGCGCCGGGCCGCGCTCATGGATTCATGCACCCGCAGAGGCTCCTGAATGATCCGGCGGATGTTCATGCGCGGATCGATGGAGGCGTACGGGTCCTGGAACACCATCTGCATGTTCCTTCGCAGCGAAGCGGGCATCCGGGTAGAAACCTCCTCGCCCCGGAAGCGGATCTCGCCCGAGCTTTTTTCCACGATGCCCTGAATCAGCCGGGCCAGGGTGCTCTTGCCGCAGCCGGATTCGCCGATCACCCCCAGCGTTTCGCCCCGCTTCAGGGTGAAGTTCACCCGGTTGACCGCCTTGACCTCCCCCACCGTCCGAACCCGAATCACACCCTTGCGGATGGGGAAGACCTTGCAAAGCTCCTTGACTGTAAGCAGAGGCGCGTCATTGGCCATAGGTTTGCCCCTCCTCCCCCCTCTTTCCCGGCAGGGGAATCTCATTCAAACGCCAGCAGCGGGCCATATGCGTTCCCTCCACCAGTTTAAGCGGCGGCTCCTTTTGCGCGCATTCCTCCGTGCCGTACGGGCAGCGCCCATAAAAGCGGCAGCCTGTGACCGGATGGGAAAAGGCGGGCACCGTGCCCTGTATGGAATACAGCTCCTCCCGGTCCTCCCTGGCGCTGGGGATGGCCGCCAGCAGCCCTTGGGTGTAGGGGTGGCGCGGCGCGGCGAACAGCTCCCTCGTTTCCCCCTGCTCCACCACCACCCCGCCGTACATGACCATCATCCGCTCGCAGGTTTCCGCCACTACGCCCATGTTGTGGGTGATGAGGATCATGGCCATGTTCACCTGCTTGCGCAATTCCCGGATCAGGTCCAGGATCTGCGCCTGGATGGTAACGTCCAGGGCGGTGGTGGGCTCATCGGCAATGATCAGGCGCGGGTTCATGGCCAGCGCCATGGCAATGAGCACCCGCTGCTGCATGCCGCCGGACAATTGGTGAGGGTAATCATGAAGGCGCATCTCCGGAGAAGGGATCTTGACCATTTCCATCAGGCGGACGGCTTGCAGCCGCGCCTCCCTGGGCGTCAGCCTCTGGTGGGTGGTCAGCGCCTCGGTGACCTGCGTGCCGATGGTGTACACCGGGTTTAAGGATGTGAGCGGGTTTTGAAAGATCATCGAAATCTCCCTGCCCCGCACGGCGCACAGCTCCCTGGGCGTCATGGCCAGCAGGTCCCGGCCGTCAAAGAGCACGCGCCCCTCCTCCACCCGGGTATAGTTTGGATCGATCAGCCCCACCAGGGAGCGGACCACCGTGCTTTTACCGCAGCCGCTCTCCCCGACGATCCCCAGAAATTCGCCCTGATCC
The DNA here is from genome assembly GCA_023458835.1 of Bacillota bacterium. Taxonomy (GTDB): domain Bacteria; phylum Bacillota; class Clostridia; order Christensenellales; family Aristaeellaceae; genus JAEWAH01. The sequence continues at coordinate 6,702 of JAEWWY010000160.1, read as the reverse complement.
AGGGTAAAGCTGACCCCGTCCACAGCGGGAACGGTCTTGCGCTTGGAGTAGTAGTACGTTTTTAGGTTTTCCACCGTCATCAGATGCGCTTGCGCCATACCATGCTCCTTCCCCGGGGGAGATCCATGCAAGTACCGCCGCCTTTTGGGCGGCGGCATTTTCATTAAACAGGGAAGCACCCCGTCGCTTAGTTGCTGAACTTCAGATTATCCGCCCGGAAATTCATACGCTGATCGGTGCTGGGCGTCCAGTCGATGCCCTTGCGTACGCCGAAGAATTCGGCATTGTTGTACAGGCAAAGGCCCATGCCCTGCTCATCCCAGATGGTCAGCATCTGCTTGATCAGCTCCGCGCGGGCGGCGGGGTCCGTTTCTTTTTCCAGCTTATCGCCCACTTCCAGCCATTCGGGAGGCATGCCGTTAAGCCACGCGAAATTGGCCGGGTTGGAGCCGGGGGCCCACAGCATCCATACGCCGCCCAGGATATCGTTCATGCGGGAGGCGGTGGACCAGGTGCGCATGTCGGTGACTTCGTCCCACTTGAAGGTGTCGCGGATATCCACCTCGGCCTTGATGCCGATGGCGTTCCACATGGCCACGATGGCCTCCGCGGCCGCGTTGCCGTTGGTATAGTAGCCGTTGCGCAGGGTGTATTTGATGGTCTCCCCGTTGTAGGAGGACTTGGCCAAGTATTCCTTGGCCTTTTCCACGTCATAGCCGATGCCCTTGTAATCCTCGATGTAACCCTGCCCGTACTCCTTGAACTGATGCCCGTTGGGCACCACGGTGCGGCCGTCCCACAGCGCCTGCGCCAGCAGATCCCGGTCCACGGACCAGGCCAGAGCCAGGCGGAAATTTACATCGCTCATGGGCGCGGTGTTGGCATAAAACACCACCGTATGGATGTTCAGCACCTCGCCGCCAGCCACGCTGAGGTTCGGTTCGGCTTCCAGGGTGGGGATCATGTCGGTGGTGACCTGGGCGATCATATCCGCCTCGCCGGTAATCAGCGCGGTGGTCCTGGCCGCCGTCTCACTGTACAGCACGAATTCAATAGTCTTTGCGTTGGGCGCGTCGCCCCAGAAGCCGTCATAGGCTTCCAGCGTGATCTTCTCGGGGGTGAACTCACTTACCTTGTAAGGCCCCGTGCCGATGGGCGCAAGCTGGAAGGCCTCGTTTCCGACCTCCGTCACATAGTCCTTGGGCACGATATAGGCGCCCCACACCGAGGACAGCCGCTGCAGAAATACCCCGTCGGGGGAATTGGTCACGAAACGGACCGTGTAATCATCCGGCGCGGTGACGCTTTTGAGGGTGGAGAACAGCGTGCGGATGGTCCCGTCGCCATAGCCGGGGTCCAGGATGCGCTCGAAGGTGAACGCTACATCCTCGGCGGTTAAAGCTTCCCCGTTTTGAAAGGTGACGCCCTGGCGAAGCGTGATATCCCAGGTCACATCATCCACTTGCTTCCAGGCGGTGGCCAGCAGGCCCTTGACACCGTCAGCCGCCGTTGGGTCGGCTTCCAGCAGCAGGTCGAACACGTTGTAGTACACGGCCATCTGGGCAATACCCACGGCGTAGCAGGGGTCCATGGTGGGCAGGATGGAAGCGACGCCAACGCGCAGCCGGTCCACCTTCGCGCTTTCCGCCTGCGCGCCTGTCAAAAGGCCGCCCATGGCCATCATCAGGACGAGGAAAAGGGCCAATGCTTTTTTAAACCGCAGCATACCGATACCTCCCGTTTTTCATTCCGTTCTTTACCGTTGTGATGGGTTACGTTCTTTTTGTAGAATTTCGCCAAATACCGGCCAAATCCCACATGGTGATAAAAGCATAGCATAGTTATAAAATATTTGTCAATATACTAAAATTATTTTAATAAAAGGCAAAAATTTCTCCCGCCTGGCGGGAGGAGGTGGCTAACCGTCTGTTGGCATTCAGGCCCTGAGGGCGGCGGTGGACCGCCGGGGGATCAGGCTGCCCAGCAGCTCCGTCTTGGTGATGGTGCTTAAGGGGAGCACCTGCTCCTTGCGTATTTTGGCGTGGAGCAGTAAAAACGCCTGGATGCCGATTTCAAACATATGATGGTCCAGTGTCGTCAGCCCCAGCAGATCGGAAGCAAAGTTGTTGTCAAAACCGCAGACGCTGTAATCCTCGGGCACCCGGAGATTGCGTTCGTACAGGGCGTCCAGCACGCCATAGGCCAGCACGTCGGTGATGGCCATGATGGCGGTCGCCTGGGGATGCTCCGCCAGGCAGGCTTGCATCATTTCATACCCGGCCTTGCGCCGGGTCATGTAGCTGCCCAGGGCCAATTCTCCCACCGCCTGCTGGCTTTGAACGTACAGCACCGCGTCCGGCTGCTGGTCAAATACCGCCTGTACGCCCTTTAGCCGCGTGGAGGTAGGGTAACCCTGCCACTCAAAGAAATCGTTCAGGAAGGCCACATGGCGGTGGCCCAGGGACAGGATGTGCCGGGCCATGATCATCCCCGCGGCATAGTTGTTGGTTTCGACCATATCGGCCCGCAAAAAGGCGTTGTGATCGCCGATCACCACCACCGGGATATCCTGGGGGATGTTTTCAAGCATGGCATAATTCTGCGGCACATACGTGAAAATGATGCCCGCGATATCGCTGTGGCTGAACATGGAGATCCCCGACATTTCCCGCGTGGCGCTGTGATACGTCTGAAAACACAGCGCCTCGTAGTTTTCCTGCTGGGCCGCCTGCTCGATGGCCTGGATCAGCGCGGTGTAGTAATAACCTGTGATGGTGGAAGTAAAAATAGCCACCACCCGCTTTTGAAACACGCTGGAAACCGGGGCATCCTCCTTCAGATACCCCAGGCGCAGCGCCGCCGAATATACCCTGTCTACGGTTTCCCGGTTGAAGGAAACGCCGCTTTTCTGGTTGAGGATCATGGAAGCGGTGGATTGGGAAACCTGGGCCACCTGGGCCACCTGCTTGAGCGTGGGCCTGTGGTTTTTGACCATGCCTTTCCCCCGATGCCGCCGCGCGGCGGCTCCCGATTTCGGCCGCCCTCCCCAACCTCCCGGCCCGCGGCGCACGGTGCCAACGGGCAGGCTTTTTCTTCGGAAAGGACGATGTTGTGAAATGTTTACATTTTAGCATAAGCCCCCCGGAAAGCGCAAGCAAGAGGAACGCGGCAAAGGGGCGCATTCTACAAAACGGAGACAGATTCGCCGCCTTGTGGGTTGTATTTTGTGTCGCCTTCCCGTAGAATCAGAAACGACGGGAGAGGAAAATATGGAAAAGAAATCGATCGGCAGCTTCCTGGCGGCGCTGCGCAAGGCAAACGGCCTGACACAGGAAGAGGTGGCGCAGCGGCTTTTCGTATCCAATAAGACGGTCAGCAAGTGGGAGCGGGATGAAAGCAGCCCCGACCTTGCTCTGATCCCCGTGCTGGCGGAAGTGTTTGGGGTCACCTGCGACGATATCCTCCGGGGTGAGCGGGGGGAAAAGGAGCCGGGGAATGAGGAGAAGGCCCGCATAAAAGCAGAAAAGCAGATGCAGCGCATCTTCACTCATACCATAAACCGGTTCAAAAGTACATCCAGTATCGCCGCCGCCTTGACAGTGCTGGGAATCGTGTGCCATTTTGCCGTAGCCTACACCTATTTCACGCCCCTGGTGGCCTTTGGCCTGGGGCTTGCGTTCCTGCTTGCCAGCGTGGTTTTGGAAATCATGCAGCTTCTGCGCGCCAATGCAGCGCTGCAGGATGGAGCCATGCCGGGGGAAGGCGCCATTTCTTCTGCCACTGCTTTCCTCCTTCACAGGACCGCCTTTGCCGTCTTTGGGTTCAACGTGTGGGCCCTCATCCTGCTCTGGCCTATGGTGTCGGCCCAGGGGCTGGACTATGTCAACAGCGTTCTTTCCCTTGACGCCTACCGTGCCCAACTGCCGGCGCTGCTGGCGATATGCCTTGCCGCGGCGGCGCTGGCCGCCTATTTGGCCCGGCAGTGGCTGGGCTTTGGGATGGATGAAAAGTCGATGATCGCCGCATTGAGCTATAAGACCGGCATGACCCGGCGCATGGCGTGGATGCAGGGCGCTTTTTTGCTGGGAGTAGCGGCCCTGTTCTTTGTTCCGTCCATGCTTTATGTGTGGACCGGCGGCTCCGGGTCCGCCATTGGAGGTATCGTGTTTCTTGCGCTGCTGGTCGTCACCTTTGTGGTGATGGCGATAACCTTCATCCGCATGCTCCGCGGCGGCAAGGACCGGCTGGAACGCATGGTACTCCTGCTTTTAAGCATAAGAAACGCATTATTTGGCGCAAAAATCATTGGCGTATTCAGCAGCATCACCGTTTACGTGGGTATTTCCGACCCCAGCCCGGTTTTGTCCTACGACGTCGAGGGCATCCCGGCGGCGCTGCTTCAAATGGTTTTGATCACCATGGTGTATTGTATTATCAAATATTTTATGGTCAGCAGGCAAAAAGGCAATGAGAAAGCGCAGGCCGTTTCCTAGAAGGAACCGGCTTTCGCCAATTCAATTTATGGATGCACGCCACCGGATGTTTCCCCTTTTAGGGGCATCCGGTTTGTTTTTTACCGCATCCCACATGAAAGTAAGCAGGATCACAGGGATAATAGCAGCTTTGTCCAGTTTATTTTAGCCGTGTACGCCCATATAATTCATATAGAGGTTTATGAGAAACCGAAAAACAACAGAAAAGGAGACCCGATCATGAAAAAGGTATTGGCTGCCCTTCTCGCCCTGATCCTGGCCATGACGTCCTTCACCTTTGCCGCGCTGGCCGCGCAAGCCGGCAGCGTGGAAGAGATCATTGCCCAGGCCCAGGCCATGACCAATGAGGATCTGTACAAAAAGGCCATTGAGGAATCCAACGGCAAGGTAATGTACGGCATCGGCAACTCCAGCCGCGGCAAGACCGCCGGCGAGAGCTTTGTGGCGCTGCTGAAAACCATCGATCCCAACTATACCGGCACCATCGAATGGTCCCAGCCGAAAAACAACTCCATCTTCACCACGCTGAACGCCGATATCAAGAGCGCCCAGCACATCTATTCCATGACGCTGATCCAGGACGGCAACCAGATCCAGTCCAAGATGCTGGATACGGGCAACCTTCTGAACTTCATCCCCAAGGAGTGGGCGGAAGCCGAGGGCGTTGACCAGGCAGCCAACGGCTACCCCCTGGCGCTGCAAACGCTGAACAAGGTGTTCATGTTCAACAACACCTCCGGCGCCGTCTTCACCAACTGCTGGGATTTTGTGGCCGAAGGCCAGGCGCCCCTGTTCATGGGCGTCAACTCCGAGCTGGTGGGCAAAAACTTCCTGTACATGCTGACCCAGGACACCTACGCCAACTATCTGAAGGACGCCTTTGACGCCCTGGCCCCCGAAAAGCAGGCCTACTTCCAAACGACTGTGGCCGAAGTGTCCGCCGATGTGGAAACCCTGGGCCTGACGGCTGAAAACGCCAAGTATGGCCTGGCCTTTATCAAATTGTGGTGTGAGCAGTACAACGAGCAGACCGACGACGGACCCATCTGCAACACGCTGGTCACCACCTCCGCCGCCGGCCAGGCCGGGCTGCTGGTGTACTCCAAGCTGCGCTCCGTGGAAGAATCCGCGGAAGCCTCTGTCAACAACGTTGCCATCGCCGCCTATCAGGATGATTACACCGGCATCGGCGGCTATGCCTACAAGCACTACCTGCAGGTAGTGAAGACCTCCCCCCTGCCCTGGACTGCCTGCGCCTTCATCGCCTACATGACCACCACGAAGGAAGGCTTCTCCGCCTGGGGCAAGGACATGGGCGGCTACAGCGCCAACCCCGCCTGCAACCAGGATCACTCTAAGGACGGTTTTGTGGACGGTGTGGACACGTATCCCGCCAAAAACGACCGTGGCTACGAGTGGTGGACCTCCGCCGAGGGCGGCCAGCTTGTGGTGGAAGATCCCGCCTATTGCGCGCAGGTTTCCTTTGACCTGGGCGACTGGATCGATATGATCGTGGGCAACAAGTAATCCGCGAAAAACGCTTCACTCAACAGGCCGTTGACCGTACAAGGGGCATGAAAATGCCCCTTGTATGGTAATAAGGGGGAAAACATGGAACAAGCTCCTGTCCTAAACCCAGGCACGATGAAAATCGCGTTCAACAGATTCCGGACTTATATCACCAAGCCTCAAAACGCGATTCTGCTCCTGCTTGGCCTTGTACTCACCGTGTCCACCATTGCGCCGATGGTATCCATCCTTCTGGATACCGTCACCGTACATCCCGGCTCGGTGGATGCCCACTATACGGGCCTGACCGAAGGCTACACCCTGTACAATTGGCAGGACCTGTTTTTCGGAAAATTGAGCCAGATCAATCTGTGGGTGCCCCTCATCAACTCCCTGCTGCTTTCGGTTTTCTCCTGCCTTTTTTCCATTGCCTACGGCGGCATCTTCGCCTACCTGGTGACGCGCACCAACCTGAAATTCAAAAAATACTTGAGCGCCATCTTCATCTTTCCTTATATCATGCCCCAATGGACGCTGGCGGTGGTCTGGCAGAACGTATTTAGTAGCCGCGCCGTCACAGGCACCTCCAACGGCCTGCTGGCCGCCCTGTTCGGCATTGAAATGCCGCTGTGGTGGTGCCAGGGTATGTTTCCCAGCATGCTGGTACTGGGGCTGCATTACGCGCCCTTTGCCTATATCC
>JAEWWY010000159.1 GCA_023458835.1 Bacillota bacterium | reverse complement strand
CAGATAATCTGCCCGGGTGCCAACGACTTTTCGGAGAAATTTCATTGCCTGTACGGCTGCAATCCCGGTATCCACCTGCTCTATATGGACGCCAAACAGACCGAAAGCTCTGACATGGACATTGATTTCTTCCTCGGGATCTACCACGACGATGGGGGCCTTCGTTCCCCAGGATAGCTCGTTCATATAGGTGGTATTGATGAAATACACTGAACTATGATAGGCAGATTCCCCTCCGGTCAGCGTATGTGAGAGATGCCGGAATGGCGCAAACCTGCTGTCGCCAGTCTCCAGCTTCATTTTGCAGGGACCGATAAAGACGGCAACCTGCGTTCTTCCGCCGCCATCATACTCCAGCGAATTGCCGGCAGAAAGATTATTGATAAATACTGCCATCTGCGACGGATGAACAATCAACTGAGATCCGGAGGGAAAATCCTCCGCCTCGAACTTGTGCACGATCACAGAGGCTTCGGCATCTGTTTCCGGCTCCCATTTGATTACATCAACCGAAAAAGCGCCCAGAATGCCTTTGCGGGCAAGATTAGAAGTGCTCTTCTCGAACAATGCCATAATATGCACCCCGCTGACGATATTTCCCATACGCTAATTATACACACAAGAAATGAAGCCGTAAAGACAAATACTGACACTTTCGGCGCTTTTTTGCACACCAAGAGGAATATAAAACGATCCGGAACAGTTAGACATGCATGTGAACCAAGTGGAGCTCAAGAAGGCGGAAGATCCCAAAGATGTATTAGGAACGATGAAATTGACGATTCATCACACCAGCGATCTTCCGAAGGAGATTGCGGGAGTACGTGCGCTACTGCGTCAAACTGGCGGCCTGCAAATCCAGCGGGAAGAACCGTTTCCAGAATGCGTCCACCGTTTGCAACGCAGCCCTTGACGCTGTCGTTAGCGATATGTTTGGCAAATCTGCCAGTGCTGTCACAGACTGCCTCTGGTGATTGATCTTCCTGGTTCAAATGATCGCATACTTGGTATTCATATACTTGAAGGGAGTGATAACCTTGACAAAGAATCAAGCTTCAAAATCCAGTGAAACGAAAAAACGCATCAGGCGTACATCCGATATAAAACCCAAAGTGGATCCCAGAGAGCAATCATCCTTTGAAAAAGTATTGGCCTACGCAGGTTTATTCGGAATGTATGGCAACCTTAATTAGCCCGCTTCGGCGGGCTGTTCTTTTAGAACCAAAGAGCTTCTGTTCCAACAGAAATGGCTGTGTGTCAACCTTAAAATGTCCGGGTCTTCGATATAGGCCTCCTATCCTTGAAAAGCTCTTGGATATCCTCCATGGATCTGTTTCCTGCTCCTTTCATGAGTTGGCCCAGTAACGCCCTGCAGCTTTTTGCTTTGGGGTGATCTTCCTTTTCGCCATATATGAAACCTCCATGCTGTTTCTGTCCTATCACAGCTTGGAGGTTTACACAAAATTCGGGACTGTCTCGATTCGAAATTTGCTAAACCATGCCTTTACCTCGGCTACCGCGTTCATCCTCTCGTTTGAAGGCATGGTAAATTACCCCCAATTTTACAGGCTGTCATAACCTCATTATGCATACTTTAATCACGCCGTCAATGCGCAGTGCTTCACTTTCTTATCATTCAATGTTTTCTATTCTCTTCCCATAGTAAAACTGATACCTTTAGCTGCTGTGCATTAGCTGACATAATTGCAAAACAAAGGCTCCTTGATTTATTTACATAACTTTTACGGGGGATGCCTTAACGTAAACCCCCGGTTTTCACCGGGGGCTGATATCTTACGCAATTTATATGACTGCTGCCTATAAAATGGCGCAGAATCTGGTGCAGGGATCTACCCAGCAGCAAAGCCAAGGATCCCAGCATAGAAGGATCCACCTGCAGCGGCTTCCGCTCCAAACCCATTGGCAGTTATTGTTTTGATTGGTATTCGAATGCATGCAATCACCTCTTGTAGTCTTTATGACCCAGCGCTATACCCGCACGCCCAATGCCATTGTATGCAAAGCCGCTAAAAGGGTGCATGTGATACGCACACAGCCTTTCCCCGCATCGCTGCCCGGAGAAAAGAAAAAAGGCGGCATTTTTCAACATTTGCACCGGAATCCCTCCTCCCGCGAAAGGGAAAATCCTCCCTGGCGGTGAAAATATCACTGGCCGGGCCCAAAGCGCATAACGCAAAAGCACATTGGCGCCGGGCTCCAGATTCTACGCCGGGTGAACCGGCCGCCTGCTTCGGCAAGGGCATGCTCGCCGGGGATGCGGTCCGGCGAATCGGCCGATGCTCAAGGCGAAAAGCCCGGCCGCCTATTGCGGCCATATCAACGGCAAATGATGTGAGCACCGGGGTAAATGAGGGCCTGAATATGTGGATGATACGATGGAAAAGGCGGTAACATGAATAAAGCTACTTATGATGCCTATGTACAAATCATTCATGCCGAGCTGATACCGGCCATGGGCTGTACCGAGCCCATCGCCATCGCTTACTGCTCGGCAAAGGCGGCGCGCGTCCTCGGATGCCTGCCGGAAAAGATCCGCGTATCCTGCAGCGGCAATATCGTGAAAAATGTCAAGGGCGTTGTAGTCCCCAACAGCGGCGGGATGAAGGGCATCGACGTGGCCGCGGTGCTGGGCGCCGTTGCGGGCGATCCGGACCGGGGGCTGGAAGTGATTGCCGGGGCAGGCGGGCAGGATCGGGAAAAGGCGGCGCAGCTTATCAAGGACAAGGATTACTGCCGCTGCGCTGTGCTGGAAGGCGGCGACAACCTGCACATCCTTGTATCCGCACAGGCCGGAGGTCACAGCGCGGACGTGG
>JAEWWY010000158.1 GCA_023458835.1 Bacillota bacterium | reverse complement strand
GGTGATCCCCTTTGACAGGGCGGAGGATGTTTTGAAGTTTGCCCGCATGCAATTGGAGGACGATATCAAAACCCGCGGGGAACATTACAAAAAGCTGGGCTTCGCGCCCGATGAAACGCTGCGGCGGCTGTAATCAGGTGCAGGGACTCCCGGTGGGCAGCCGCCGGGAGCTTTTCTTATAGAAAGGAAGAATGCATATGGATCCTTTATCCCACCGTAAGGCAGTCTGCCGCCTTTTGATCAAGGATGCGGCGGGCATCCCTGTGGCAGGCCGGAAAATACGGGCCGGAATGGTCCGTCACCGCTTTTTATTTGGCTGCGGGGCCTTTGATACGCTGCCGCTGCTGGATGACAATACCCCCAAGGAGCAGAAGGCGCACCTGCAAATATTGCTGGATGCCTGGCTGGAGCTGTTCAATTTCGGCACTCTGCCCTTTTACTGGGGCCGCTATGAGCCGGAGGAGGGAAAGCCCAACCAGGCCGGGATGGAGCGGGCCGCCCGGTGGCTGGCGGAGCGGAAGGTGGTCTTGAAGGGGCATCCCCTGTGCTGGCACACCCAGACGGCCAAGTGGCTGCTTTCAAAGACGGAGGAGGATATCCTTGCATGCCAGCTAAACAGAATACAAAGGGACGTTGCCGCTTTTTCCGGCCTGGTGGATATGTGGGATGTGATCAACGAAGCGGTGATCATGCCCATCTTTGACAAGGAGGAGAACGGCATTACCCGCCTGTGCAAAAAGATGGGCCGGGCGGAGCTGATCCGCCGCGTGTTTGAAGCGGCCAGGATGGCGAATCCCAAGGCGCTGCTGATCCTGAATGACTTCAATACGTCCGACAGCTATCAAATCCTGGCGGAGTGCTGTCTGGCCATGGGCATACCCATCGGCGCCATCGGCATCCAGTCCCACCAGCATCAGGGGTTCTGGGGGCTTGAAAAGCTGGAGCGGATCCTTGAACGCTTTGAAACATTGAAGCTGCCCATCCATTTTACGGAGAATACCCTGATCTCCGGCGAGCTTATGCCCGCGCATATTGAGGACCTGAATGATTACCAGGTATCCATGTGGCCTACGACCCCGGCGGGGGAAGACCGGCAGGCCCGGGATATGCTTGCGATGGCCGACTTTTTATTCGCCCGGCCCGGCGTGGAGGCCTTTACCCCCTGGTGCATTGTGGACGGACGGTGGCTTCACGCGCCGGCCGGCCTTTTGCGGGAGGACGGCAGCAAAAAACCCGCTTTTTACGCTTTGAAGGAGCGCATAAAACGCGATTGGTGGACAGATGTCACGCTGTATACCGATGAAAACGGCTGTGCGGAGCTTTCGGGGTTCATGGGAGATTACAGCCTTTCCATGGGGGCGGGGCGGGCGGAGTTTTCCCTTCGTCCGGGCCTGGAGGAGCAAACTGTTACCCTGGCATGAGATTGCATGCTGTGTGTCCCATAGATGGATGTGGTATACTATGTTCAATGGATAGAAAAGCGGGGGATGCGGCATGCGGAAAACATGGTGGGAAGGGTATCCCTGGCGGATGATCCAAACCAACCTGCGGGAAACCGATATGCAGGACATCAGCGCGGAGGAATACGTTTCCCAATTAAAGGCCTTCAGCGCTACGGTGGCAATGATCAATACGGGAGGCATCATCGCCAGCTATCCCACAGAGCTTGAGGATCATTTTCAAAGCCCGTTTTTGCAGGGTGATTCCCTGGCGGATATTATGCGCGCCTGCCATAGGGAAAACATACGGGTGATCGCCCGCATGGACTTTTCCAAAATACGTCGGCCTGTGTATGAGCGCCATCCGGATTGGGCCTATCGCACTTCCGGCGGGGAGATTGTGGATTACAACGGCGATGTACACGCCTGCATATGCGGCGGCTACCAGCAGGAGTACAGCTTTCTAATCCTGCGGGAGGTCCTGCATAAACTCCCTGTGGACGGGCTTTTTTTGAACATGGGCGGCTTTCAGGAGCGGGATTACAGCTACAGGCAGTATGGCTTTTGCCACTGCGAAAGCTGCAGGCGCCTGTTTCGTGAGCGGTACGGTTACGAAATTCCCCGCCGGGCGGATCGGGACGATCCTGCCTACCGGGCTTATTTGTGCTTTAAGGAAGAAGTGGTCAGCGAGCACCGGAGGCGGCTCACCGATATGGTGCGCTCCATTGATCCCGGCATAGCGGTGGATCAGGAAGATTTTTTCCGCATGGAATCCAATACGGAATTCGGCCGCCCGCTGCCCCATTGGCAATACAGCGCCGCTTCCAATACAAGAGCGCTGCGGGGCACCCGCGGGGGTAAGGCGGTCAGCAACACATCGGTGGATTTTGTGGGCTTCTATTTCCGGCACGTGGCTGTAAGCGCACCCCAGCAAAAACTGCGGCTGTGGCAAAACCTTGCCAGCCTGGGCGGCCTGGATTATTACCTTATCGGGCGGCTGGACAACCATCTGGACCGCAGCGGATTTGAAGGCATACAAGAAGTACTCCGCTTCCATAAGGCGCATGAAAAGACGTATGCGGGCCTTCACTCCGTGGCGGAGGTACTGCTCCTCCGCTCCGAAATATGGGGGACCGTACCGGAGGAGCGCGGCTGGGTTCGGGCGCTGACGGAGGCCCTCATCCTTTTTGACGAGGCGCTGGCATCCTGTGTGGCAGGGGAGGATTTCCAAAAATACAAAGCGGTGGTCGTTCCCGGTGTGGATACCCTCAAGAATGAGAGCATAC
>JAEWWY010000157.1 GCA_023458835.1 Bacillota bacterium | reverse complement strand
GCCATAGGACTACAGACGCAACTAATTTCATAATTCGCGGCAGAGAAGCCAATAAGCAAACGACTCCGTAGGGGCGATTATCAATCGCCCGCTTTGTTTGGCATCCATCCTCATGGGATGATAAAATCCCTTTGCTTTATATCTCCATATAGGGATTTCAAAGGGATATATCCCTTTGACGGGGTCCAGGGGCGGCGCCCCTGGTGCCCCGGTAGTTGAACAGCGCTACGCCGGAAAGGATTACCGCGCCGCCCAGGAGAGTGGAAATGTCCGGCGATTCGCCGTTGATCAAAAAGCCCGCCAGGCCGCTCAGGAAGGGCGTGATGAACATATAATTGCTCACATCGCTGGTCCTGGGCGCTCTTTGGAAAGCGGCGGACCAGGTGACGTAGGCTACGGCGCTGGGGAATATACCCAGCAGCGCCACGTACAGCCAGTGTGAAGATATGGCGGTCTTCGCTTCGGAAACAGCCTGGGGCAGGAACACGCACAAAAGCAGCGTGCCAAAATAGATGCTGTACACGGCGGATTGCAGCGGAGAATAGGTTTTGGTAAGCCGGCGCTGGAGGATGTTGTACAGGCTGATGCAAATCACCGCTGCCATCAGCCACAGCACGCCTTCATTGATGGCCAGCACGCCCCGCCACAGCGCCAGGATCAGGATGCCCGAAAATTCCACAGCCACGGCAATCCATTGGCGGGCTTTCAGCTTTTCCCCGTAAAAGAAGCGGGCCAGCAAAGCGGTGAGCACAGGCGTCACGGCCAGCATCACGCTGGCGGTGGCCGATGTCACCAGGTTGTTGCCCAGGTTAAACACCACCATGTATATTGCAAAGCCCAGCGCGCCGGACAGCAGGAACCAGCCAATGTCTTTGCCCCTCGGCGGGCGCAGCTTTCCAATAAGCACCACAGGCAGGAGCGCGGCGCTGGCCGCCGCGTACCTCAAAAGCCCCAGGCCATAGGCGGAAAAATGGTTCATGGCCAGGTGCGTGACCGGGAAAGCCAGCGACCAGAACAAAATGGTGGTCATGGCGCAGGGATGAAAGCTGTCCTTCCACTTCATACATGCCTCCATAAAAAGCCCCGGCGGGCCGCATGCAAGCAGTATAGCCAATGCGCTTTGCCGGGGCAAGTATTTTTTGTGTACGGTTCCCCCATGATCAACCCTTGTCATGTTTTCATATGCAAGCACTTCGCCTTCCCTTATTGCGCAAACCGGATGGGAATACTGTCCTCCTCCATCCTGCCCAGATCGGGATAGAAAACAATGTACACCGTGGCCCCGTCTTCCCGCCATTCCACTTCCACATCCGCGCTGCCCCAATAGTCATGCCGGGTCAGCCGGATATGGTTTTGTTCCTGATAGAACAGGCCATGCTTCACCGGCTGGGCGGAATATGCCGTATCGATGAAGCCGCCTTCCAGCACCGCCAGCCGATGTCCTGGCGGGTAGGGAGAGGTGTAAACAAACGTATGCTTTGGCCCAATCACACAATGAAGCCATACTGAATAGATGCACAAGGCCAGCCCGCCCACAACTGCCGCAATGACAACCATCCGAAGCGCCCTTCGCAGCCAAACAAGGTTTTTTAGTCTCGCCGGGCGCAATTGCAACAGCATTCCCGCAGCGGCCATGATGATAGAAAGAGCCCATTCCGGCCACCGGTATATCAAATGCAGCCCCCGGCCCTTCAGATATAAAAGCACCATCCACATGGCAAAGCACAGCCAGAACAGCACCGTTACCGCAAGATGCATTCCTTTCTTTTCAAAAAGCGCCTTCACCTTCGCCATAGGCCACCCTTCTTTCCTTTATGGACTCTCATCCACATGCCGTACGGCCCGAACCAGCATGCACAGCCCGGCGCACAGCACACACAAGAGCCCGCCCGTTATAAACCAGACAGGGGCGCCCCAGGTTTCCGCCATGGCTCCTGCTGCGGCCAGACCCAAGGGACATGCAAGCGACATCAGCGAGCCGGATACGCCCATGGCCCGGCCCAGGTAATCCGGCCGCACCTTGCGCTGCAAAAGCGCCATGAACAAGCCCTGAAAAAAGGGCGCGGCCAGGCCGGAAAGCAGCGTGAGCACGCCGAAAGCGATCAGCCCCTCCGGCGGCAGCAGCCCCATGCCGGTGATGGTCAGCCCGATCGCCAGCAAGGAGGCCGCCATCAGGAAGATTCGCCGCTTCGGTCCCCGCAAGGCGGATAAAACCACACCGCCCAGCAGCATTCCGACAGAGAATCCCGTTTCGATGATCCCGGCGTGGGCGGTAGTGCCGCCAAAGCGATTGAGCACCATCAGGGGATACAGGCCGGCGGCGGGAATATAGGCAAAGGACAGCAATGTGGCCACCATGGTCAGGGCAAACAATCCCTTTTGCCGGTGAAGGTATTTCAGCCCCTCCAGCGTATCCCGGAACACATGCGCCTTTTCAAATGCTTTCTCCCGCGGCGCAGGCGGGATATGGGCAAGCAGCACCGCCAGAACGCCTGCCACAGCCCCCAGCACATCCAGACCGATCAGAAGGTTCAAGGGCATCAGGCTATACAAAAGCGCAGCCAGCGCAGGGCTCACAAGGGTGGATACGGACTGGAACGCCTGGGTTCGCCCGGCGCAGCGGTCCAGCTCTTCCGCAGGCACCATCAGGGGCGTTACAGCGTTCAGGCAGGGCTGATGGAATGCGGTACCCAACGCCCTGAGAAACAGCGCGCCATAAATGAGAGGGATCGGCAGCGCACCGCCTGTTCCCCAAACCACGAGAACCAGCGCAGCTCCCGCGATCGCCGCATCCGCAGCGATCATGATCCGGCGCCTGTCCCATCTGTCGGCCAGGCTGCCGGTGAAGGGGCCAAATATCGCCATGGGCAAAAAGCCCATCAGCGCCGCCAGGGATAACACGGCGGCGGAGCCTGTTCTTTGCGTCAAATGCCACAAAAGGGCGTACTGCGTAACAGAGCTGGTGAGCAGCGATACCGTCTGCCCGGCCCAGAGCGTATAAAAATGCTTCTTCCAATGCTTTTGCTGCACGAAAAAACGCCTCCCGTTCCTTATGAAGGCCAAAAGCCTTTAGGGTATACCAAAATAACCGCCGCTGCCGCGGCGGAAGACCCTGGCATATCCTACAGGAACAAAGATGCGGTCATGAAGGTACTCCTTTTGCTTGATAAAAACAGCATATCAAAAAAGCTTCCCCGCGTCAACCCATGCAAAACAAGAGCAATAAAAACGCCCTGGATATGTCATGGGGGAGCGATGAGGATAATCTCCGGCTACCCCCTTTCACATGGGGTAAGTTTGATTTTGCTGAACCGGCTGTTGCACGGTATGCTGCACATCCCCGGGCTGGACAAATGATACCTTTACGCCGGTATCGCGCTTTTCCCCCATCACGCCTTCCATAAACGCCCGGACCACCCGGGGATCATACTGGCTTCCGGCGCAGCGGCAAACCTCTGTCAGCGCATCCTTGGGCTTCATGGGCTGCTTGTAGGTGCGCGGGGATATCATGGCGTCGTATCCGTCGGCCACGGCGATGATCCTGGCGATCATGGAGATTTTCTCTCCGGCAATGCCCTTGGGATAGCCTGTGCCATCCCAGCGTTCATGGTGCTCCAGCACAAAGGGGGCGATATGGGCGAGCCCGTGAACAGAGTTCAGCAGGCGGTACCCCACCTCGCTATGCCGCCGCATCTCCCGCAGTTCCCCCATATCCAGCCGCATCGTTTTTTCCAGGATTTCCTGGTCAATGCCGATCTTGCCAATGTCGTGCATCACCCCGGCCTGATACGACTGCTCCACCGCTTCCGGATGAAGACCCATGGCGCAGGCGATTTTCCGGCTCAATTCCCCTACCGTTTGGGAATGCTGCATCTCCCGCGGGCTTCTTTGATACAGCGTCTGCAATATCTGGCTCACGGCGCGGCGGCGCATCTCCACCCCTTCGGTCAGCTTATGGCGGTACATATCATCCTCCGCCTGCCGGAACACATCGCTATAGGCTTCCTCCAGCGCATATTTCACCGCGAAGCCGATGGACACGGAAAAGACCAGCATGCCCGTAGACTCGCCGGAAATCTCCTGCTGGATCCGCCGGCACGCGGCCTCGGCCGCTTTGGCTTCCGTATTGGGCAGCAGCAGCACAAACTCATCCCCGCCCATATGGAAAATCGATTCCTCATTGCATAGCCGCCGCAGCACATCGGCTGTCCTCGTAAGCAGCACATCGCCCATCTGATGGCCAAAGGCATCATTGGTCAGCTTCAGGCCGTTCAGGTCTGCCATGATGATGGCCAGGGGCAGCTTTTCAGGCTTGTCCATGTGAATGATCTGCTGCATATACCGGCGCCGGTTATACAGACCTGTCAATTGGTCATGGAAGCTGAGGTATTCTATTTTTTCCAGGCGCTGCTTGCGCTCTGTAATATCCCTGGCAAGCAACAGCACAGACTCCTGGTTGATGGGCAGCAACCGCCCCTCGAAGTGCTTTCTTTGGCCGGGATAGTCCAGGGAGTACTCAAAGATCTGCATGGCGCTCCTGTCAAGCGCTTCCCTGACGCGGCTGCGCATGGGCTCCGCCGTCTCAGGCGGGAACACTTCTGTCACCAGCTTGTTCAAGATTTGTTCCGGCTGGGCATACATATCCTCCGGCTTTAAAGAGGCGTGGTAGTGGGTGATCCTGCCCTCCGCTGTGATAATAAAGAACAGATCGGGAATCGCGTGGAGCATGGCCGTATTGCGCTCCTGAACGCTTTGCAGCTTTTGTTCGTTGTCATAGCGCTCCACGGCGCGGCCAAGGGAGTCGGCAAACAGCCGCAGCACGCCCTGTTCCATAATTGTCCAGCCCCGCCTCTGGCGGCATTCATCAAAGCCTACAAAACCCCAGAGCAGGTCTCCCGAAAATACGGGCAGGATCAGCACCGACTGTATATCCTGGTCCTCCAGCAGCGCGCGGGCATAGCCGGGATGCATATCCGCCACATGGGCCAGGAGGGCTTTCCCCTCCTGCAGGTTCGGCAGGAAATCCCCCACCTCATCGACATCTATATTCTGAAGCTTGGGATTGCCGATTTGAGACGCAATACCCTCCGCGCACCATTCGGCCTTCTGGCTGAGAGTGCAAAGCTTGCCGCCGGCATAACCGCTTTCAAACAAATAGCCGCGGCTCACGTCCAGCGCCTCGCCAACAAGGGCCAACGCCCTGGGAATGATTTGCTTGTATTCCCGGACGCCCAAAAGATCCTGTGTCAGGCCGATGATCATCATCAGCAGCTTATCTTTTGCGCGAAGCTCCTGCTCAATGGCCTTGCGCGCGGTAATATCCGAAAGGATCACCGCCACCTGGCCGGGCAACGGGGCATAGATCCGGATACCGAAAGACCGAGCCTTCTCCTGCCAGTACCTTTCAAACCGGGGAACCTCCTCGCCCCTGGACGCGCGCAGAAGCGCTTCTTTCCAGCCCTCATCCAATATGGGAAAGACTTCCCCCATTGTAGAGCCCGGCAGCAGCGCCGCATTTCCCATTCCGACCGATTTTGCAATCGCCTCGTTTCCGTGCAGGCAATCGTATTCCTCCGGCCGCCTTGCGCTCCCAGCCTCAAACACGGCCAAGCCCTGCTGCATCTGGGTGATGAGGAGCCGGTATTGTTCCTCGCTGGCCCGAAGAAGCTGATGCTGGCTGCGCCTGTCGGTCACATCCGTCAGTTGAAAATGGTTCAGCCCCCGGCGTGCATCAAATACACTTTTGCGCACATCAAGCCATCTTTGCGGGCCGGCAGGCGGGAAACCAACAGGCCCCCGGCGGGAATTGGCCCGCTCCAGAAGGCCGTTCAGCACTTCCGGCTCCATATCCGCCATGCCGGGCAGCAAGGCCGCCTCCCCGTTGGCCTTTTGAAGCTCACCATTTTCCCGGAACAGAAACGCCGGCTCCGCGCAATCGCCGAACATTTCCTCCCAGCGGGCGAGCTGCGTTTGCATCAGGTCGTTCTTGCCTTCCCCCCAAAGGGAAATGGAACCCAGGAACAGCAAAAATATGGGCGTTGGATCAAGAATCCTGTCCAAACCCAAAAACAGCCAAAGCACGCAAGGCAAAAGCGAGGCGAAGAAAACCATCAGCATCATAAACCGCCGCCTGTCCGACTGCCGCTTATGCTTTTGCAAAGCGCTCCGCAGCTTCCACAAGGCATAGATCAGGAAAGCCGCGCAATATCCATACAGGGCAAAGAATAACGGCCCCTTCACAAGGTACAGGGAACTGTACCCCCCGATGGGCCGATGGCAAAACTCCCTGTAATACAAGCCGTGAAGCGGATTGAGCATAAACAGCAGCCATAGCGCAAGGGTCAGGGAAAACAGGGATATCCGGATGAAGCGCGGCGTTGGCTTTGCTGATGTCAGGCGGCGGATAAAAAGAACGCCAAAAGCAGGAAGAAACGACAGCGCCAAAAAAGCCACGTTTCGCAAAGCCAGCTTCGTGGCGTCATCCCCAACCTGCATCTCCAAAAAATACTCCAAGGCAAATATGGCGCAGCAAAAAAGCAGCAGGGAATACCAGGGATTCCCGCTTTTTCTTCCTTGCCTCCAGAACCGGATACCCATCCATGTGTACAGCGCCGCCAGAACCGGGACAATATTAACAAAGAGCCGGGTCAGGATGACGCCTGCATCCATGGGTTGCGCCTCCCACAGCACCGTATTGATGAGACATGACGTATTTGGTTCGCCAGCCGTCCATTCTTTACACTATGCCACGAATCGGCATGTTTGTCAATCCATGCACAGCTCAGGCCCCGGGAACCCAACAGAGGACAAATGCCCTTTCTTTCTATATATCGGAGGAAAAATGCAACTGTTTATGCGAAAATCCATGGTTTTCATGTCGTTCCTTGTAAAGTTTTGCCGAGAATCAAAGGGTTTCCACCAACAGTATCGGCAAAATGGCTGATTGCTTCATGGTACGGATTGACAGAGCTTCCCTTTGAGGATATAATAAAAAACCCTGTTGTTTTCTCTTGACCGAAGGGAGTACATATGCCCTACATATCCGTCAGCCATCTTCACAAATCCTTCGTGGTGCGCCGCCGCATGGAAAAAGGGCTGTTTCGCCTTTTACGCCGTGAAAAGACCGTCGTCCCTGCGCTGAGGGATGTTTCCTTCACCATTGAACGGGGGGAACTGGTGGGCTATATCGGCCCCAACGGCGCGGGAAAATCCACCACGGTCAAGATTTTGAGCGGCATCCTGACCCCCGACAGCGGGGAAGTATCCATGGATGGGCGCACTCCCTGGCTGGAGCGAAAGGCCCATGTCCGTCATATCGGCGTGGTATTCGGCCAGCGGACGCAGCTTTGGTGGGATGTGCCTGTCCTTGATTCCTACTCCCTGCTCAAGGATATCTACCGCATTCCTCAAAAGGAATTCGACAAACGCCTGGAGGAGCTTTGTGACGCACTGGAGCTAAGCAGCCTCCTTCACACACCGCTGCGCCTTTTGAGCCTGGGGCAAAGGATGCGGGCGGAGCTGTGCGGCTCCCTTTTGCACAGCCCGGAGCTTTTGTTCCTGGATGAGCCCACCATTGGCCTGGACGCGGTAAGCAAGCTGGCCCTCCGCTCCTTTTTATGCAAGGAAAACAAGACCCACGGCACCACCATCCTTTTGACCACCCATGACATGTCGGACATTGCGGCGCTGTGCAGCCGGGTGATGGTTCTGGGCAGGGGCAGCCTTCTCTACGACGGCGGGCTTCCCGCGCTTCTGTCCCGGTATGACACCCAGGGAACGATCAAGGCCTGCTATGCCGACGGGCGCGGCCTGCCATGCCTGCCGCCGGGCGCGGATGCAAACCGGGACGAAAGTGGCTGCTTCCTGATCCGGTATGACAAGCGGGAAACGCCTACCGACCTCATGCTGTCGCTTTTGCAAAAGGAGGGCATGCTCAGCGAGCTTACCGTTCTGGAGCAGCAGCTTGACCATTTGATCGCGGCCATGTACCGGGAGATGGCGCTATGAAAGAGTGGATGAAGCCCTATTTCACCGCCTTTCGGCTTCGGGCGCTTTTGGAAACGCAATACCGGGGGGCGGCTTTGGGCGGCCTGGTCACTCAAATCGCCTTTGGCCTGGCGCTGATTTTTCTGTATCAGGCACTGTACCGCTCCGGCGGCGATACCTCCGTGCCTTTTGCACAGGTGGTCACCTACGTCTGGCTGCAGCAGGCGTTTTTCAGGGCACTGCTCGGCAGCGACGCCGCTTTGAACGAGGCCATGATGACCGGCAGCATCGCCTATGAATTATGCCGCCCGGTGGATACCTATTTTTACTGGTACCTGCGCACCCTGGCGCAAAAGATTGTAGGCAGCGTCATGCGGGCCGTTCCCATGTTTCTGTTCGCGTCGCTGCTGCCCAAGCCCCTTTCCATCGCCCCGCCGCAAGGCCCGGGCGCGCTTCTGCTCTTTTTCCTTTCCCTGGCGCTTGGGTTTGCGTGCATCAGCGCCATCGGCAATATTCAAAACGGCATCACCATGCGGACCCTTGACGCAAGGGGCATCTCCAACGTCATTCAGATGATCTTCTTTTTCCTTTCGGGGAATCTGATTCCCCTGACGCTGTTTCCGCAAAAATGGCAGGCGCTTGTACGCTACCAGCCCTTTGCCCAGGCGCTGGATATGCCCATACGCCTATACATGGGCAGCTATCCCCCGGCAGAGATTCTTCTTTCCTTTTGCGTGCAGCTTTTTTGGCTTTGCCTGCTGATTGCTTTGGGACGGGCGCTATGGCAGCGGAACCTGCGCCGCATCACCGTACAGGGGGGATAAGCAATGGATACGCTGAAATATGGCCTGCATGCATCCCGGATGCTGCTTAAGAGCCACCTGCAATACCCCGCCTCCTTCCTCTGGCACACCATCGCCATGGCGGTGATGACCGGCGGGGAGCTTTGCGCCGTGCTTTTGTTGTTTGACCGCTTCACCTCCCTTGGGCAATGGAGCGGCGGGGAAATACTGTTGTTCTTTGGAATCATGCATATTGCCTTTTCCCTGGGGGAATTGTTCGGCCGGGGAATCACCGCATTCGATCTTATGGTACGGTCCGGGGGCTTTGATACCGTGCTTTTGAGGCCCAGAGGCGCGCTGACGCAGGTGCTGTGCAGCCAGATGGATCCCCGCCGCCTGGGCGCAACTTTGATTGGCCTTTCCGCCATCCTTCTGTCATCGCACCTGACTGGGCTGCAATGGACGTGGAGCAAGATGCTGTGCCTGGCGGTAGCGCTGCTGGGCAGCAGCGCGCTGTTTATCGGGCTGTTCCTGATTGAGGCGGTTTTGTGTTTTTTCTCCGTCAAGAGCATCGAAATGGTGAATATCCTTACCTATGGCGGGCGTACCTCCTGCCAGTATCCCATTGATATTTATCCCAGGCCCATGCGCTTTCTCTTCCTGTTCGTGGCGCCCTTTGCGCTGACCACCCACATACCTGTGGCCTACCTGCTGGAAAAGCCCTTGATGGGCGAGGCACCCTGGATGGCCTTCGTATCGCCCCTGGCCGGATTTGTGGTGCTCGCCTTGATGCTGCTGGTATGGCGGATGGGGGTACGTCAATACAGGTCCACCGGAAGCTGATCATTTTCTTCCGCCCCGGATTGTGATATGCTCTATACCAATAAACCCGCTGGAGGACCTATGCCTGCCGTCACTGTTTCCGCCATCCTGCTGCGCAACGTCAAATACCGGGACAACACTTGCATGCTCCCGAAGGTCCAGGGCGACCGGAAAGCCCTGGTCGCGCCTGCAGGCGCGAGATCCCTCTAAGCCTGGTAGCCTGTCAACTATAGAAGCTACGTTCCCCTTGGATTTTTTCCGTTGTCTAGGCAGCGTTGGTCAAGCAACGTTTAAGCCTGCCGATCACAAGCCTTCCCCTTGAGGGGAAGGTGGCGCGCAGCGCCGGATGAGGTGGTTCACTGCTGAAATGTTGCCGCCGCAAACACCTCATCAGTCGACTTCGTCGACAGCTTCCCCTCAAGGGGAAGCCTCTTTTAGCAGTTCATTTCCTCTGCTTCCAAAGCATCTTCTTTGAAATACGAGGCAATGATCCGTCATTCATATTCCGCAACTTCTGTAGCTGATAAACCACTGGTTTATTGCCGGAAAAAGCATAGCATTTCCTTCCGCCCCGGATTATGATATGCTGTATACCAACAAACCCACTGGAGGACCTATGCCTGCCGTCACCGTTTCCGCCATGCTGCTGCGCAGCGTCAACTATCGGAACAGCGATTGTATGCTCCCGAAGGTCCAGGGCGACCGGAAAGCCCTGGTCGCGCCCGCAGGCGTGAAATCCCTTTAAAACTGCTTTATCGCCAGAACGGGTACAAGCATTTCCTTCCGCCCCGGATTGTGATATGCTCTATACCAACAAACCCATTGGAGGGCCTATGCCTGCCATCACCGTTTCCGCCATCGTGCTGCGCAGCGTCAACTACCGGGACAACGACCGTATACTCACCCTGCTTACCCCAAACCTGGGCCGGGTGGAGGTTTTGTCCCGCGGCTGCCGCAGGCCGAAATCACCGTTCATGAGCGCCAGTGAAGTATTTTGCACGGGGGAGTACGTGCTGTTCTCCCAGCATGACAAAAGCATTTTGTCCTCCTGCACGCTGCACGACAGCTTCTATCCCCTGCGGCTGGATTACGGCTTGCTTTCCTGCGGCGCATACCTGCTGAACCTATGCGAAGCGGCTGCCCAGCCGGGCGAAGAAAGCGGGCCTCTCTTTTGGCTGCTGCTCAAGGCGCTACACCGCCTGGCTTATGGGCAGGAGGACCGCCGCGGGCTTGTAGGCGGCTTTCTTCTGCATTACGCCGCGATACTTGGCTACAAGCCGCGGCTTCGCCATTGCGTGCAGTGCGGAAAAAAGCTTATAGGTGATGAGCCTGTATTCTTTGATTGCGAGGCAGGGGGCCTTGCCTGCTCAAAATGCTCAAGAACGGAAGGCAGCCTGCCCTTGACACAAGGGCAGGCCGCATGGCTTCAAATAGTATTCAAGGAAGGGCCGGAATCCTCCGCACATCTTCCGGGAGGCGATGCCCCCTTTGACAGCTTGCGGTGCTACGTTGAGTCGCGGCTGGAAAAAAAAATCAAGGGCGGGCCAATCTTCGATCCGCCCGCTGCAGGAGACCCCGCTTTTGCGGGAAGGCCGCCCAGATAAGCACTGTTTTGACGGCTTAGCTTTGCATATAGTAAGGCGCACGGTTCAGCGCATCCTTGTAGGCGATCCGCATGGTATAAACGAATTCAACGGCCATTTCCCCATTGGGGAGCGGCCGTTTTACTTTACGGAGCATATAGCGGCTCCCATCACCCAGCACCGGCAGGTCCTGAGACAGGAGCAGTGACAGCGTATGCTGCCTCTTCACTGATAGGGGACGGTAGCCGCGGCCTTCCAGGGAAAATATCACCCGCCGCCCCGCGGGCACCATCATCCTGAATTCCACGCATTCCCGCCGGATACACACCTGCTCCACATACCGCTTGCGCAAGCGGCGCAGGATATCGTTCAATTCCTGGTACAGCTCACCATTGCGCATTTTCTCCAGACGCACGGCCTCCAGCCGTGCATTGCGCCTATCGGCAAGATACAAAAGGACGACCACGATCAGGCCGGCAGCCATCAGCACCAATAAACCGATTTCCAAACCCATGGCTTTCCTCTCCTTCAGCACCAGTGGAATGGCCACTTTCAAGAGACGGCAAGCTTGCTTTCCGCTATATCCTTTGCTCCATGTGGCTTTTGATACAGTCAAAGCTCTCCTGGCTCAATACATGCTCTATACGGCAGGCGTCTTCCGCCGCCGTCCTCTCGCTGACGCCAAGGCTTTTCAGGTACTCCGTCAGCAGCCGGTGCCGCTCGTACACAGACTCGGCCACCTGGCGGCCCTGCTCGGTCAGTGTGATGAAGCCGCTGCGGTCCATTTTGATGTAGCCATTTTCGCGCAGCCGCCGCATGGCGTTGCTGATGCTGGGCTTGCTGAAGCTCATGGCATTCACAATATCAATGGAGCGCACCATTCCCTTCTTCTGGGATAAAACAAGGATTGACTCCAAATAATTCTCACCGGATTCCTGCATCTTCATGATGGATTCCTCATATTTCCAGTCGGGCATAGCCTGAACTTTTTCCCAGTATACCACAAGATGTAACATAGCTCAAGGCATTGGATCATGAAACGGCATTCCTTCCAATCGCCTTCCGCCTGCTGCGCTTTTCAGGAAGAACACAAAATTGCCCCCCGCCGCGCAAAGAAGGCGGGAGGCTGCCGCGTGCAAAGGAAAGGCTGCTCATTCAAACACCAACAGATCGTAGGGCACGAAACCACGCATCAGCCCAAGGGGCGAATCGACCTGAACGTAAGCCAGCAGCCCGGAAAGCTCGTCCTGCACATAGCAAAGATAGGTCACCTTGGTACCTGATGAAAGCGTTGTAACGGGTTCCTGGTATATGTCGTGCCAATCCCAGATCCGAGTGGCCTCAGACAGCGAAGCATTCATGAACGCGGCCCGCAGCGGATCTTTGGCGGGGAGCTTTTTCAGCACTGAGTAGGACAGGGAGGTTGTGTCCGCCCATCCCATCCGGATCACATGCTCGCTGTTCTCATAGGAGATCAACGCCCAATCACCCGAACGGGCGTAGAAGGTAATGACCTGGTTGTGCAGCCCGGCGGCGGCTTTGCCGCCCGCCATGCGGTATGCGCTGAGGGAAGGCGCAGTGTATGTCGGCAAGGTACCCCGCATAGAGCCAAATGACATCTCCGTGCCGACGGGGAAGCTGTAGTTCATTGGATCATCTTGGGCGCAGGCTCCCCATGTGGCGGACAAAACCAGCACAATCGCCAACCCCAGCAAAACCAGCCTTTTCATTTTTATGCCCCTCTCACGCAGGATTCTGAACGTCTCATAGCCGGATCAACCATGTTACATATAATACATTATCAGGTGAAAAATGTCAAATCTAATGTGGTCTCACAAAAAAGGACCGTCCCCGCCTTTGAGCGGGAACGGTCTGCAATCTGCAAACAGGATAGGCGCTTAAAACTTCTGAGCGTTTACCTTCACTGCGGGGCCCATGGTGCTGCTCAGATATACGGAGCGCAGGTAAGTACCCTTGGCCGCGGAGGGCTTTGCCTTGCTGATGGCATCCATCAGGGCGATCAGGTTTTCCGAAAGCTTATCCATGCCGAAGGATGCCTTGCCAATGGGGCAGTGCACGATGGACGTTTTGTCCACCCTGTATTCCACCTTACCGGCTTTGATATCGGAGATGGCCTTGGCCACATCCATCGTCACGGTGCCGGACTTGGGGTTGGGCATCAGGCCCTTGGGGCCCAGAACGCGGCCCAAGCGGCCCACCACACCCATCATGTCGGGGGTGGCAACGCAAACGTCGAACCCGAACCAGTTCTCGCTCTGAATCTTGGCCACCATATCCTCGGCGCCTACAAAATCGGCCCCGGCGGCTTCCGCTTCCTTGGCCTTGTCATTTTTGGCGAACACCAGCACGCGGATCGTGCGGCCCGTTCCATGAGGCAGCACCACAGCGCCGCGGACCTGCTGGTCGGCGTGGCGGGGATCTACGCCCAGGCGGACGGAGATTTCCACTGTTTCGTCAAACTTGGCCTTGCTTGTCTTCAAGACCAGGTCAATGGCCTCGGCGGGATCATACGCCTTCAGGGGATCGATCAGCTTTTTGCTGTCTACATACTTTTTGCCGTGTTTCATGTCAAACTTTCCTCCCATGTGGTATTAGCGGCACTCTGTCCTCCCACAAATATACCGAAAAAACGATTGCATCATTTTTTCGATTGAGCCTTTACTCTTCAACGGTGATGCCCATGCTACGGGCGGTACCGGCCACCATGCTCATGGCAGTCTCGATGCTGGCGGCGTTCAAGTCGGGCATCTTGGTGGTGGCGATTTCGCGGACCTGCGCCTGCGTCAGCTTGCCAACCTTGTCACGGTTGGGCCGGGCGCTGGCGCTCTCAAGACCCAGCGCCTTCTTGATCAGAACAGGCACGGGCGGCGTCTTGGTGATGAAGGTAAAGGTACGGTCGGAGTAGACGGTGATGACTACGGGGATCACCAGGCCGGCCTGCTTGGCCGTACGCTCGTTGAACTCCTTGCAGAAGCCGGGGATGTTCACACCGTGCTGACCCAGCGCAGGGCCGATAGGCGGCGCGGGCGTAGCCTTGGCCGCGTTCACCTGCAGCTTGATGATGGCTGTAACTTTCTTTGCCATAAAGATGGCACCTCCTACAAAATGTGGTCATGCGGAACGGTTTGCGTTCCTCCCACCCGCCGCTTGGGCGGCGGCAGCATGCGGCCGAAGCCGCAGCCTTCACGCCGGGAAAACCCGGCGGTAAAGCTAAACTTTCTCCACCTGGTCCAGGGCGACCTCCACCGGCATTTCGCGGCCAAGGAACATTTTGACCTTGACATTCAGCTTCTGCCTGATGGTATCCACATCCAGAACGGTACCGGTGAAGTTTTCCAGCGGACCGGAAAGAATGCGAACCTCTTCGCCAATGGCAATGCCAAACTCCACCGACTGCTTTTCGCAGTTGAGCATCTTCTCAACTTCCTCCTCCGTGAGGGGGATGGGCTTGCTGTCCGGGCCCACAAAGCCGGTGACGCCGCGGGTATTGCGCACAAGATACCAGCTTTCGCTGGTCTCGATCATCTTCACCAGCACATAGCCGGGATAGATTTTCCGCTGGGACTTCACCCGCTTGCCATTTTTGATCTCAACGACATCCTCCACAGGGACCCTGGCTTCCATGATCAGGTCCTGCATGCCATTGTTTTCAACGGCCTTTTCCAGGTTGTCCTTGACTTTGTTCTCGTACCCCGAATAGGTATGCACCACATACCAGCAGGGTTCCTTTTTCTTTTCGGTCATATGGCTCTCCTATTTTTTGGGCTAGCTGATCAGAAGATCCACAAGCGCCGAAGCACCCAGGTCCAGCAGGCCGATGAGCACGCTCATAAGCAGTATGAACAAGAGCACGATCACTGTATAGTTCGTAAGTTCCTTGCGGGTAGGCCAGGTCACCTTGCGCAATTCGTGCCACATGTTCTTGAACGGCGTGGCAACACGGCCGGGCAGCAGCTTAAAAAAGCGCATAAGCCGCGCGAAGAAGGAAACCTTCTCCTTTTTGGCGTTCTTCTCGTCTGCCATGTTCTTCACATCCTCAGCATCGGTTGGGTCACTTGGTCTCCCTGTGGGCGGTGTGCTTTCTGCAAAAACGGCAGTATTTGCTCAGCTCGACCCGGTCGGGCGTGTTCTTCTTGTTTTTCATGGAATTGTAATTGCGCTGCTTGCACTCGGTGCAGGCCAATACAACCTTTTGGCGCACGGCGTTTGCCACTTTGGACACCTCCTGCCTGATTGGGGGATGAAAATGCGCCCACATACTGTATCACATCTGACAGACCCTGTCAATGTTTCCGCCCACGCCCCCTGGGGGGCCGGAATCTTGCCGGGACGGTCAGTTTACCCAGGTGGGATAGGCGCAGCGCCTGCGGAGATTTCGCTCCGCAGGCGTTCAATACATTATTCGAACACGCTGGCCACGACGCCGGAGCCTACAGTGCGGCCACCCTCGCGGATGGCGAAGCGGAGGCCCGGCTCGATGGCGATGGGGGTGATGAGCGTG
>JAEWWY010000156.1 GCA_023458835.1 Bacillota bacterium | reverse complement strand
CCGGATCATAGTATTTGGCAAAAAACTCCGCGTCGTCCCCACCCTTGGACAGCGTTACCACCGGGCCGAAGGAGGCGTCCTCCTTGAGGCCGATCATGATCTCGTTGCCCAACGCCTGGGTGAAGCGGATGAACTCCACGATCAGGAAGCCGTCGATATGGGGCTTTTGCCCCTCATCAAAATGGGAAAGGACCTCCTCCCGCATCTGCTCCAGCAAAAAGCGCACAAACAGCGGATCGCGGATAGCCACCCGCTTTACGCCGCCGTAGCGCTGGTTGTGGGCCAGGTCCCTGGAGACGATCTTGATCATCAGGTCCTTGCCCGGAAAGCGGGAAAGCATCTGCTCGGTAACTTCCCTTGCGGCCTGAACAAAAACATACTGGGGGACATCCATCCCCGCCAGCTTCAATAACTGGTAAACCTCATGCTCGTGCAGCGTATGCCGCCCCTGTGCATGCGCCGCGTGCATGATGCCATCCATGCGGTCCAAAACGCTTTGTTCCCAAGCCATGATGCTTCCTCCTCGCCATGGTCCTTTAGCCGATCAACCGCGCAACAAGCTCCGAAAGAGGCAGGTAGGCCATGGGCACGAAAACGGCCGGAAGCAGATTGCCCACGGACAGATGCTTATCATACAAAAGATTCAAACCGATGCCGATGATCAGCAGCCCGCCCACGGCGCTCATTTCAGCGATCAGTGCCGGCGTAAACAGCGGGGCAGCCCATCCGGCCAAAAGAGAGATGCTCCCCTGGTACACAAGCACCGCCAGCGCCGACATCGCGACGCCCGGCCCCATGGTGCTGGCGAATACGATGGCGGAGATGCCATCCAGCGCGGATTTGGCGATCAGCGTGCTGTGGTCGCCCTTCAGGCCGCTTTCCAGCGAGCCTACAATGGCCATGGCCCCCACGCAATAGACAAGGCTGGCGGTGACAAAGCCCTTGGCAAACGTGTTGTCCCCGGCATCGTATTTTCCGGACAGCAGCTTTTGCATGCGCTGCCCCAATTGATCCAGCCGCTTTTCTATATTCAAAAGCGCGCCGATCCAGCCGCCGGCCACAACGGAAATAATCACCGCCATCATATCCTGCGTTTTGACGGCGCCCATCATGCCGATGACAAGCACGCACAGCCCCAGGCCCTGCATCACTGTTTCCCGAAGCCTTTGGGGCAGTCCCTTGCGCAAAAGGATGCCCGCCAATGAGCCCAATAAAATGGCAACCGTATTGATAAGCGTGCCGATCATAATCGCCCAGTCCTTCATTAGTAGGAATGATTGGAAAAAACCTGCCCGGAGATATGCCTCAGGGCAGGCTGTTTTGCATGATAGGAACCACTTATTGGGCAGCGGCCTGCTCGGCAGGATAAACGCTGACCTGCTTCTTGTCTTTGCCCAGGCGCTCGAAACGGACAACGCCGTCCACCTTGGCATACAGGGTATCGTCCTTGCCGATGCCCACGTTCAGGCCGGGATGGATGTGGGTGCCGCGCTGCCGGACCAGGATGTTGCCAGCCAGGGAAAATTGGCCGTCAGCCCTTTTCGGACCAAGGCGCTTGCTTTCGCTGTCCCGGCCGTTGCGGGTGGAACCAACGCCCTTTTTATGGGCGAAATATTGAAGGTTCAGCTTGATCATGTGGGTTTCCTCCATTCTTGTATCAACAGGTGCACATATTTGGGATATTGCGCGGCCAGATCGCCGATGCCTTGCTGCAAGCACTTGATAATTACCTGGCTGTCATGGCGCTGATCCTGGCTTATGTTCTCCGGCAGCAGCACCTGCAAAAAAGCGTCTTTGGGCCGTCTTTTTACCTTGACCTGGATGTTCGCCACGCTTTCCAGCGCATTGGCGCAGGTGGCTGTGAGGGCGGATACGGCGGCGCACACGATATCATTGCCCGATGAAGCGTACCCCGCATGGCCTTCACAGGTGAATCCGCAAAACATTTCCTGTGCCGTGAGCAGCGTGACGGTAGTCATTATGCGTGAATGGCGGTGATCTCTACCTTGGTATAGGGCTGACGGTGGCCCAGCTTGCGCTGTGAGCTCTTCTTGCTCCTGTAGGTGAAAACGGTGATCTTTTCGCCCTTGAGCTGCCCGAGCACCTTGCCCTCCACCTTGGCGCCCGCAACCACCGGGGTACCGGCCTTCACGCCGGAATCAGTGCCCAGAAGAAGCACGTCGAAGGTTACGGGGGTGTCCACTTCCTGATTGAGCTTTTCGATGTAGATCACATCGCCCTGGGATACACGGTATTGCTTGCCACCTGTCGCAATGATTGCATACATGGTGCAGCACCTCCTACGTTTACTCGCCGGGCATTGAGGTTGCGCTAAATCCGCATTTGAACAGACCTCTCCCGAGCGGCTTGCCCGTATACGATAGCATAGCCGCAAACTGTTGTCAAGGAAAATCTCCCTTTGCGCGGGTCAAAAAAAGAAGAAAAAGAGGCTATTCGGAAACCTCCATGCGCCATTTTCCCTGCAGGGATGACGGCATCATGACCCTTAAGCGGCAGACAGACCGCCTTAGGCTTGCCCTGCCGCCGTAGGATACATTCAGTTCCCACAGGCTGCCGCTGGGCGCGGTGGTCAGGCTTACCGCTTCAGGGTTGGAAGGAAACAAGGCTTTAAGAAGCTGCTGCGCTTCCCGAAGCGCATACACGCGCTTTGCGCCGTCCTTTTCCGTTAGCTTTGCCTCATTGGCCGCAAACCATGACCAGAAGGCAGCGATTTGTTCATCGGTGCATGCCTTGGCTTTGAATAAACTCATATGGCTTGCCTCCTTCTATGAATAAAGGCGTACCAATGAAAAAAGCGCTTTAGGTACGCTCCAAGTCTATGCCATAGTATACCATAAAAGCAGCTTGCCGGCTATTCGATTTTTGTGCAATGCCGGGAAAACGAAACTTCGCTTTCCCGGCCATCCGTCAGGATGCCGCCCGCAGCCTGACCAGGGCAATCAGATCGCGCACGGCAGGCTCATCCGCAACCTTCAGCATCAGCCACCGGCCGCCCAGGGAGAAGGGCGTGCGGTGGTATAGCGCCTGCGTGTCTTCATTGAGCCCGGGAAGCACAGGCGGCATGTTCGCTTCCTCCCTTTGGCCGATGACCACCAGCGCAATGAAATACCCGGCCATGGGATACAGCGTGCACAAGGACCTGCCGCCCCTTTTATATTTCACATTCCACCCTTTTTGCATGGAGCAGCCGCTGTATTCCAGCCGTGGCGCAACGTGAAGGCCGCTCTCCAGCGCCTCCCGCGCCTTCCCCCACAAGGCGGAGTTTACAAAGGCGGAAATCTCCTCAAAGGCGGGAGGACGATCCGGCCCGTACCATTCATGCCATTCCATCTGCTTGTCCACCGCCCATCCGCTTCAGGATGGCGTCCTTTTCCTTTTTCGAGAGCAGCCCGCCGTCCAGCGCCCGGAAGATATAGGCGGCGGCTTCCTCCCTTGGCGCCGTATCCTGAATCAGAAGCAGCGCCTGCAAGATATCCAGAAGGATCAGCTTGCGCTGGGTGGGCGGAAGCTGATCCACCTGGATTGACGTCAATTCTTCCAGGATGGCGGGGATCATTTCCGGCTTTTGAGGCAGCCAGCTTTGCAGGCTATGGATGGCTTGCCGGGCGGTGATGAACTTTTCATCCCGGAAGCGGGCCAAATATTTACTGAGAACGGCGCTCAGCCTGTTTTCCGTATCCCAGCGGATGTTCTCCGCCAGCAGCATCACGCCGATGCTGCGCTGATAGGAGTTTTCATGGTCCAGCTTTTGCTTGAACGTATCCCAGAAAGGGTATACGTCGCTATGGGCCATACTCCTCTTTTGCAGCGTCAGGAAAGCGGCATAGCGGAGGGCGTTGTTCTTTTCCTCCAGCAATCCGACGAGAAAGGGGAGGTCCCCGGGCGTGAGCGCCTCCGCCAGTGCCGCCGGATCCTGCCTTGCGGCCAGCAATACGTTCAAGTCCATCACAGCAATCCTTCGCGCCTTTTTACCGGATGGCGCAGCACCGTTTTCAGGTTTTCGGGTTTCGTCTTCCTGGGATCGCCAAGGTAAATCTCGTGGTGCCGCCTGACCATGCCGTTTTTCAGCGGCGTGCCGATATCGGTTTCCAGGCCATGTTCATGGATGTATGCTTCCATTCCGGCCAGTGTTTCCGGCTCTTTGTCATAGGGACCCAGGTGCATTGCCTGCACGCACAGCCCTTCGGCAAAGGAAGCCAATCTGGCCTTTTCCGCATCAAGGCCGGGCTTCTTGCGCCGCACCTCGCCCTTGGCCCAGGCGAGGACCTCCTCCGTCACAAATTCCGGCTGCCGGATCATGGAGGTCCAGCAGTAGCGCTCCTTGCGGCTGAAAAAGTCCATATCCTTCTCATCCGCAAGCCACCACAGGCCTTCCAGCGGCGGGACCGCGTATTCGAAATAACCGGGAATCGCCCTGGCGCCCATTTTGCTCATTTTGATGGTGAAGGTCAGGGCGTACAGCAGTTCCAACGCCTTTTGGTATTCCCCGTCCTCCTGGTTGGGATCGCCCTGCCCGTCCACCATAAGAAAGGGGATCTCCGGCACGTCGATGATGCCCGGCTCCCGGGAGGGCCGGTACAGCTCCCTGTAGGCCAGGGAATAATCCATCTTTTCCGCCATAGGCTGCCTCACGCCTTCCGCCACCGCTTGAGGGTGGGAAAGAATTCCCGCATCCCCTTGCGGGCCGCATCCGCATCGGGATAGACGCTGCCCACTACAAACGGAACGCAGGTTTCAATCATTTCCTCCATGGTCTCCTCCTTGGCGAAATGGCCGTTTGCAAAACAGTAGCAGCAGTAGTCCCCGTTCCTGCTTCCGTCCGCGTTCGTTCCGAATTGGGCTTCCTCCGCCATAGGCATGGCGCAGCTTTGGCAAAGTGCCTGTTCCATGGTACAATCCCTCCTTTATCTCGTCAGGCTCATTGTACCACCTGAAAGCTGACAACTAGCTGTCATATTTTAATAATAGGAAGCCATTTTTTTCAGCCGCTCCCGGAGGATACCCTGGATATGGCTGGGCGACAGCGCCTTCAGGTACGGTCCGTAGGAGAGCAGAAAGCCGTATACCCATTCATCCTCGGGATAGGCCACGGAACCCAGAAAATGCCCGCCGGGCTGTTTTTCGATTTGCGATTCCTCAAAGTCATCGTACACCCGATACGCCTGGGAGTCGTCGATCCAAAGCTTCAATAGAACGACAGGCTTTGCGGGACTAACGTCGTACGCCGGCGGGATCTCCGTTTGGGGAGCTGTACAAAACTTATCGCCGCTAAGCCTCACATCCTTCATGCGGGTGAGCTTGAACAGCCGCACCTCCCGCCGCAGCCGGCAGAAGGCTTTCAAGTACCAGGCCCGGCTTTTGAACCAAAGCTGCAGCGGCTCCGCCTCCCGCTGGGTTTTCTCCCCGGAGGCGCCGTAATAGGTAAAGCAAAGCACCTTTTTGTTCAGAATCGCATCCTTCAAAAGCGCCAGTTCGCTTTGCTTCGTTTGGCTCCAGTCGGAAAAATCCACGGCCACCCAATCGCCATCCCCCGCCCCAAAGAGGACGCGCCACTTGGCCAGAAGGCCTTCGCCTTTGGTGATGCCGATGGCTTTGAGCCCTTGCAGCGCGGCCAGTATCTCGGTCTGCTCCTCCTTGCTCAGCAGGGATTTTTGGATCACAAAGCTTTCCACCAGGGCGATGCCGCCGTTTTTCCCCTGGGAGGCATAAATCGGGATGCCCGCCCCGCTCAGCGCCTCCACATCCCGGTAGATGGTTCTTTGGGACACGCCAAAATGCCGGGCCAGTTCCGCCGCCGTGGCGGTCTTTTTGTCCAGCAAAAGGATCACGATCTCAAACAGTCTGCTTATCTGCATGATTTCACCCGGATTCATTATAGCGCTTGCAAAATGGCAATGCAATGGCAGGAAACGCTTGACAGGCGGCTTCATCCGCTTTAAGATGGCTAAGGAGGATACGGGCCAAAGGAGATTGTGCGTGAAGAATCATCAACTGGGCCGCCTGGGGGCCTTTGCGGCCGGCGCCGCTACCTTATTGTTTGCCTTGGCCATGCTGATCCCGGACAAGACGCTTTCCATGCCGCTCGCTTCCGGCATCAGCATATTCATTTCCTTTGGATATCTGCTGATGACCTGTGGGCTTGCGGCCCTTGCCCAGCAGGACCGGAAGGGCTGTGCCCTTGCCGCCGTTGCCTTCGCGGCCGCCTATGCCGCCCTGATCTGCCTTGTTTACTACACGCAGTTGACAACAGTGCGGCAGCAGGCCGCGTCAATGGAATTGCTGGATGCGCTTACCTATAAGCCCGGGACCTGGATGTTCAATGTGGATATGCTGGGCTACGGGCTGCTGAGCATTTCCACCTTCTTTGCAGGGTTTGCCGTCACAGCCAGAACGAATGGAGAAACCTGGCTGCGCCGCCTGCTGCTGCTCCACGGCGTCTTTGCCCCGGCATGCCTGCTGTTTCCCGTGCTGGGCGTTTTTGCAAAGGATGCGGGGGGCGCGAGCAGCGACCTGTTCGGCGTGCTCGTGCTGGAATTCTGGTGTGTGTACTTCCTGCCGGTGACGATGCTTTTTGCCAGGTATATGAAGCGGCAGGGACTGTAAAGCAATAAAGATGCGGAGATGACTGTATGAAAAACACGGGACGGGCAGACTGGATTTTGCGGCTTATCAAGGGCATGTTCATCGGCAGCGGGTTCATTTTGCCCGGCGTCAGCGGCGGAGCGCTGGCGGCGGTGTTCGGTATTTACGAGCGGATGATTGGCTTTCTGGCCAACCTGAAAAAGGACTTTAAAAAGAATGTTTTGTTCTT
This sequence comes from Bacillota bacterium, assembly GCA_023458835.1. Classification (GTDB taxonomy): domain Bacteria; phylum Bacillota; class Clostridia; order Christensenellales; family Aristaeellaceae; genus JAEWAH01. The sequence goes on along the minus strand of JAEWWY010000156.1, from coordinate 8,188 downwards.
TGTGCCGGTGGCACTGGGGATGGTGGCGGGCGTGTTTTTGCTTTCCTTCCCCATTGATTATCTGCTCAAGAGCGCGGAAACGTATGTGATGTGGTTCTTCATCGGCTGTATCCTGGGCACGCTTCCGGCGCTGTTCAGGCAGGCCGCCAAGAAGGGCTGGAAGTATTGGCATATCGGGCTGGCGGTGGTCACCTGCGCCGCGGCCTATGCGCTGCTTCGGTCGCTGGAAAGCGCCGGGGCCGTTACGCTTTCCCAGGGCTTTTTCACCTGGATGCTGGCCGGCGCGCTCATCGGCCTGGGCGTGGTGGTGCCGGGGCTTAGCCCCTCCAACCTTTTGATGTATTTGAATTTGGACCATGGCGGGCAACTGTATGAGGGTATGACCAGCGATGTCAAACTGCGGCTGTACGAGGGCATGACCAGCGGCATCAAACATCTGGATTTCAGCGTGATCATTCCCCTGCTTTTGGGCGTTGCGGTTTGCGTACTGGTTTTTTCCAAGCTGATGAACTACATCTTCAGCAGGGCCTACGCAACGCTGTACCATGCGATCCTTGGCTTTGTCATCGCTTCCACGCTGATCATCGTGCCTACGGGCTTCAATTATATAAGTATCGGCGGCTTGATCTGCCTTCTTACCTGCGGTGCGGGTGCGGCGCTGGCCCTTTTCATGTCCAGGCTGGAGGACAAATACAAGCCGGAGGATTAAATCAGCGCGCCAGCTCTTCGCGGATGGTTTTGGGCAGGCCTTTTACTACCATCTGGTAGGAATGGTCGATCATCCGGTACAACAACCCTTCCTCGATTTGTTCCACCCACACGGTATTCCGGTGGGGCTGCTGGCTGGGCGGGCAATGGTATCCCCGCACCACCACGCCGGGAAACTGAAGCCGGTATACATCCGCCAGCAAGGGATCGCATTTGAGGGTGACCTTATAGTTGCCCGGCCCCGCATGAATCTCCGCGAAGATTTTACCCTTTACCTTGATGCACACAGGCTCCGGGCCGAAGGGATAATCGGCGTAAGCCTGGTTCTTGTTCAGGCAGTAGGAAGTCAAGGCTTCCGGTTCAATCATGATTTTGCTTGAGGCCCGGCCATATGGCGCCGGGCCTTTTCAATCCTTTCGTGAGAATGGTTTCCGGAGAAGGTCCACTGCAAATTCTGCGCATCAACGCACGGACAGAAGTGCTTTGAAGGGATATGTCCCCTGCCGCCTATCGATCACCGGTGCAGGTTGGCGATTGATCATCGCCCCTGCACTGCCGTATGTTTGCCGGCTTCACTTTTGGGGCTGTGATTGCTTGGAAACAAAGTATACCACAGCCTGCTCTCTCTTTCCATAACAGCAAAAACCGGCGGCCTTTCGCCGCCGGCATATGCACACATTGCAAATGGCTTATTCCTTGATCTGGCCCACGACAGGCACCCTATCCAGAACGCTCAGGCCATGGGGGGATTTCTCCTTGATTTCGGCCGTCAGGTCCTTTCCGGCCGTAAAGCCGTGGTGGGCTCCATTTTTCCAGAGGGCGCTGTTGGTCACGTCATAGATCAGGCCGTCCACGGCAATGTAGGCGGGCTTTCCGTTGGCGCCGTCAAAGGAAGACAACTGCTCCAGCGTTAAAACGAGCCCCGCGTCCGCGCTGGCGGCACCGACCAGCTTGCCTACCTGAGGCACGTCCTTGAGGATGCCCAAACCGTGGGGGGAAGCCTTGGTCAGCTCCGTCAGATCCATTCCGGCAAAGTAACTGTAATGCTGTCCCTCTTTCCAGCCCTCGTTATTGGTCACATCGTAGACGATGCCCTCCACGGCAACATAGGCCGCTTGTCCGTTCTTGCCGTTAAACGCGGCCAATTCCTCCAGGGTAAATGTTTTCTCCGCGCCGGCCTCAGAGCCGGGCGACGGACTGGGTTCTATTGCGGCTGTAGCGGTAGGTTCCGGGGTGGACGTGGCGGTAGGAAGCGGCGTGGCAGTGGCAGTGGGGGCAGGCGCGGCACAGCCGGCCAGCAAGGCCAGTGCCAGGACCATCATTATCCCGAGAAGCAGGGGGTTTTTCCTCATAATAAGCTCCTTTCTCCCATGGGTGAGCCGGTCAACGGAGGACTTTGGGCCAAACATCCTTTGGCCGCAATGCCTGTCCGGTCTTTTGCATCAAGTTTCCACCGGGGCCGGCACGATTCTTTTCTGGGAATTTGCCCCGGCCCATTCACCCTATAGCATGGACAAACGGAAGGAAAATGAAACCTCCGCAACCAGAAGATTGCGGAGGCCAAATAAAGGAAAGCCGGTTTTATTTCAACACGCGCGGCACAGCAAGGCCGTCCCATGCTCTTTAGAATTGCATTACGCCCTTGCTTTGCGCGCGGCCCGGAGCACGCGCATCATCTCGCCAAGCTTGGGCGGCTTGCCGTACATCAAGACGCCGATCCTGTAAACCCGCGCTGCCAGCATGCCGATAAAGGCTGTTGACACGATCAGCAATATAACGGAAATGACGATCTCATACCATGCGGGGCTGGCCATGGCGATGCGCACAAACATGGCCATGGGCGATGTGAAGGGCAGGTAGGAACAGAACTGCATGGCCGCGTTGTCGATATTGCCCGAAGCCATGGACATGATCACTACCATGAAGGCGATGATAAACCCAAACATCACGGGCAGCACCATGGTATTCACATCCTCCGTGCGGGAGGCCAGGGAACCGATGGCCCCAAACAGGAAGGCATACAGGAAATACCCCAGGACAAAGAACAGGAGCGCGAAGCCAACGATATTCAGAGGCATATTGAATATGGATGCGATGATCTCATTTCCCGCCCAGGAAGATTGATTGATGTTGAAAAACAGGATGGCCGAACCGAAGATGGCGATCATCTGAACAAGCCCCGCAAGGCCTGACCCGATGATTTTCCCGAACAGAAGGCTGTTGGGCCGCGCCGAGGTGATCAAGAGCTCCATCGTGCGGGAGCTTTTTTCCGTAGCCACGGCGGTGGAAACAAGCTGACCGTAGATGAGAATGGCCATATACAGCGCAAAGATCAGCGCATAGGTATAAAAGAAGGTCTCCATCTGGCTGACGCCCAGGTTTTCCACCGACACGGATACGGGAGGCATCAGGATCGCGGAAATTTCCTCTGCGGCCGCGCCAAGCGATGTCAGCTTCTCCAGCCGGTAGGCCGACTGCATCGCGCCTGTCAGCATGGCGCCGGTATTGTCGTACATGCCAAGATTCCTTGCGATATACGTCAGCTTCCCGGCGCTTGAGATGACCACGGCGCCCTCATATGTTCCCGCGGCCACCTGCTCTCTCACCGCCTGCACGTCATCAGTGACCACCTGGGCCGTGAACCCGTACAGGGAGGATGCGAACTGCTGCAAAGCCGCCTCGCTCAAGGCGCCGTTCTCATTGAGGATGGCGAGCGGCGGCCCGGACGGAACGGGCGCCTGGATGACCGTGCCCTCGCCGCCCGCGTCTTTGCCGGGGGAACCGGCAAGCATGCCTTTCAATGTGGGAAAAGACAATACAGCGGCGACGGTCAGCACAAGCGCCACCGTCATCCCCATGTATACCTTGTTTTTGAAATAGCCCGCCAGTTCAAAGCGGAGCACGGAAAAGAACTGCTTCATAACGATCCTCCTCAAACGGCTTCGCCGGTGTACTCGACAAAGATATCGTTCAGCGACGGCTCAAACACCCGGTATCCCTCCACCGCAATGTTTTCGCCGGCCATGGCGTTCAGAATGGGCAGCGTTTCCTCCGCCGCGTGCACATGAACATGCAGCACATCCCCGGCGATTTCCGTATTGAGCCCCTTGCCCTTCACAAAATGCAGCGCCCTCTCCTGCTGTCCGGGGGCTACCTCCACCAGGATGTGGCGGCGGTCATAGCTGCGCTTGTGGGCGGCAATGGACGTATCCAGCACGATGCGGCCCTGGTTGAGGATCGCAATGTTCTGGCAGAATTCCTCCACGTAGTTCATTTGATGGCTGGAGAATAGCACGATCTTGCCCGCCGCGATGCACTCTTTGACAATGTCCTTGAGCAGCATGGCGTTCACGGGGTCCAGGCCGGAAAAGGGTTCATCCAGGATCACCATTTGCGGGTCGCCCAGCATGGCCACCGCCAACTGGATCTTCTGCTGGTTGCCCTTGGAGAGCGTGTCCACCTTTTTGTTGGCATAGCCGCTTAGTTCCATGCGGTCAAGCCACTTTTTCGCCTCGTTCCGGGCGTGGGCGGAGCTTAGTCCCCGCAGCGTTCCAAGATACGTCAGTTGGTCCAGGATCAGCCGTTTGGGGTAAAGGCCCCGCTCCTCCGGCAGGTAACCGATACGGAAATCGCCCCGTTTAAAAGGCTTGCCGTCCAAAAGAACCTGCCCGCCGTCCTGGGGAAACACATCCATCACAATGCGCAGCGTCGTGGTCTTGCCGGCGCCGTTCCGGCCCAAAAGACCTACGGAACGCCCGCTTTCCACCGAAAGGCCGATGCCTTTTAGCACTTCCTTGTCGCCAAAGCGCTTTTCGACCTGAATGAGCTCCAGCTTCATACGTTTCCATCCTCCAAACTTATCCTGTCTGGCATACGTAGACATAGTACATAGGATTATTGTGATTGTCAATCGCATCCATCCGCAATGGGCGCATCGTATGCCTGAGACATACAAAATTGAACACAAAAAAGCAGGCGGCACCTGAACCGCCTGCTTATCATCGCCTGTCCTAGAACCCCAGTTCCTTTTCCACCGCCGCTGTCAGGTCGGGGATGAAAAGCTCATGGGAAGGGGGGATGCGCTGGATGCCGAACAGCAGCGTGGTGCGGCGGATGGGATCGATGCGCATGGACACGCCTGCCAAGCCGTTCCAGCCGAAGGAGCCGATGCTTTCACGGATGGACGATTGGGATGGATCCATCATCACCCGCATCTGAAAGCCGTAGCCGTACCCCTTTTCATCCGCCCAGGTGCAGCCCAACCGCTGTATCTCGGTCAATTGATTCCTGGTCATCATGTCCACCGTTTCGGGCTGCAAAATGCGCACGCCATCCAATTCGCCGCGGTTTAAAAGCATCCTGGCAAAGCGGGTATAATCGTACACCGTGGAGAACAGCCCGCCGCCGCCGGATTCGAAGCCGCCTTCCCCGACCATGTCCAGCTCCCGCTTCTTGGGCTTGCGCACAAGCCCGTTTTTGCCGGGAACATAGATGGGAGCGATCCTTATATGCTTTTCCTTGGGCACGTTAAAGCCCGTATCCGTCATATGCAGCGGGTCAAGGATTTTCTCTTTCAAATATACGCCCAGCTCCTTGCCCGTAGCCGCCACGATCAGCGCGCCCAGGACATCGGCGCTGAAGCCGTACTTCCACCTTTCACCGGGATGGAAGCAAAGAGGGCACCCGGCCATCATGCGGACGACCTCCCGGGTGCTGACGCGTTTTCCCAGCGCCTCCTGGGCCGCGATATGCCGGAAGGCTTTGCCGTAATACCTGGTGACTTCCTTCAAAACCGGGTCTTCCTCAGGCCCATCCGCGGGATAGGGAATGCCGGAGGTCATGGTCAGCAGGTCAAACACGGTGATTTCACGCCTGGCCGGTTCCAATTGGGCCTTGCCGTCCCGGACCACGCACACCTTGACGTCCTTCCATTCGGGCAGGAAGCGGGAGATGGGCATATCCAGGGAAAACACCTTTTCTTCCACCAGCGTCATCACCGCCGTGGCGGTCATGGGCTTGGTGGTGGAATACATGCGCAATATGGCATCCCGCGCGAAGGGGCGGCGGGATTGCAGGTCTGCCTGCCCTGCGCAGCGGAAGATCTCTTCCTTGCCTTCCGCCGTAACAAGAGCGGACGCGCCTGCCGCCAGTTTCTTTTCCACAAAGGATTTCAGAGTATCCAGCACGTAGTCCGCCATATGTGGCGCCTCCTTATTTTTCCATGTGCTTGCATGATACGTCAGATTCCCCCATCTGTCAACCGATGCCGCACTGGCCCAACAGATAAACACACCCCAATTGTTCCGAGCATACCATACGCTCCAACAATTGGGGTGCGGTTCAGGTGCGGCAAACGCCATTGTCAGGAACCGGCCTGTCTATACCGCTCTCAGTCCTGCTATTAAAGCTTGTTATTCTCATACCCCGCGCCATTACCAGGATTGAACCAGTAAGGCCGGTCAGCGGCAGAAAAGAAAACAGTACGTAAAAGATGAGGCTCATCCCGAAGGATCTGTTCCAGCGCATCACGGCGGGCGGCATAAACAGGGTCATAATAGCGGTTTACAAACTCATATGGATCTGATTCAAGGTCATAAAGCTCATGGTAAATGGTGGTGGGCTTACTCATCTCAAAGCCCATAGCATTGACCACCAGCTTCATCCGGCCCTTCACCACGGCGACACGACCCTCGCAGGAGGAAAGGATCACTTCCCTGCCACCCCGGGCAACAATATTGTCCAACGGTACGCCGTCAATGTTTTCAGGAACCGGGCAGCCACCCATCTGAAGCAGGGTAGGAAACACGTCGGTGCTGGATACGATTTCCGGAATATCACAGCGGCCGGCCTGCCCGGGGCGGTGGATGATCAGGGGGATGCGGAGCACATCGTCATACATGGCGCTGTTTTTTCCCCAAAGGCTGTGGTTACCCATCATGTCCCCATGATCGGCAGTAAAGACAATGATCAAATCCTCACCGAAAACGCGTTCAGCCTTTTCAATAATCAGCGAAATGTAATCGTCTATTTGAACGATATTGGCATAATACTTCATCCGCCAGCGGCGCCAGTATTCCTCGGTAAAATTCATTTGGGCGCCGCCAGGGGCGTTGCCCGCACCCTCGGGCCCCTGGCCGGTGCCAAAATAGCCGTGGCGGTTATGCTTTGTTTCGTCCTCCCATTCATTGGGCTCAAAACGCCGCGGTATATCCCTGTCCATATGGATGCGGTCGAAATAATCGCCGGGCGCATCCATAGGATAATGAGGACCGGAGAAGCTGACCCACATGAAGTGAGGCTGGTCTCTTGAGCAGCGATCAAGGTACTCCAGCGCCTTGCGGCCCGTCCAGGAATCGGGATGTGTCTCTTTGGCATGCGGATAATCATGGATTATGCCGGGCTCCTTGTGGGTGATGAAACGGTAGCGGTATTCCTTCAAAAGCCCGGCCTGCTCCATCTCTTTGGAATAATCATCGTAATACCAAAGGGAGATGTTCTTGTCGTCCTGCAGGTCCAAGTGGTCCATGCCCAGGGCGTGGTAGTATAGCATGTAATGCTCGTACTCCTGGGTCAGGTAGGGACGGACAGCGGGATAGGGGCAGGGCACAAAGTGGCATTTGCCATGCATGGAGGAGGTATAGCCCTGCGCCTTAAGGCAGGTAAACAGATTGGGAAGGTTCAAGGGCAGTGATGCTCCGAAATTATTGCTGATGCAGCCATTGCGGTGCGGCATGAGCCCGGTCATCCAGGTGCAGCGGGCCGGCAAACACACGGGGCTGGCGGAATAGGCGTGGGTGTACACATCGGAGCGGTCTATGAGGGAATGAAGGCCCGGAAGGCTGTAGGGCATGTCCCGGCGGTAGAGAGTATCAACGTGATGCTCATCGGTAGTGATAAAGAGGATGGACGGACGCTTCATATGTTCCTCCCGTGAGAATAGGGCGGGCGGCTGACCGCCGCCCGTCCGGATGGAGTTACTTCGCCGTGACCGACATGTACCGGTCGTAGGCAGCTTGGGTGAGGGCGATTGCCTGATCAAGGTTCATGCTTTGCACAGTCTTGACATATGCATCCCAATTGTCCAGGGATTCGGTGCCGATGATGAACTTGAGGACCATCTCATCCACATAGGTATCGATATCGGTTATGATCTTGGTGCGGGTCTCGGACTCCTCCGCGGTGAGGCTGATGCTGGGCAGGTACAGGGCGCTGACCAGCAGCGAATCATCATCATATTCCAGGCGGATAGCAGCCGCTTCGGGGGACTTCAGGAGGTTGGCATGGCAGGTGGTGTCGGGATAGGCATGAGTGGCGGAGTTGTGTCCCCTGAAAAAGTAGTTCAGACCCTCCTGGGAGAAACCTTTGTAATCCCACTGTACAGGCAGGTACTGATTCTTGCCGTCCACAGTCTCAAAATTGAGACCCTTGACGCCCCAGTTGGCCAACTCGATGCCGGGTTTGGTATACAGGAAGTTCAGCC
>JAEWWY010000155.1 GCA_023458835.1 Bacillota bacterium | reverse complement strand
ACACCATGCAGTTTGAGCATGACCTGGAGGCGGTAAAAGCCCTGTCCGCCAAATATAACGGGTGGGTGGAGTATGCGGGCATATCGGGTGACAAAGCTCATGGGGATATGCGTTTTGCGAACCTTACCCTGCGCATCCCCACCCAAAGCCTTGACAGCTTCGAGAGTGGCGTCACATCCATCGGCCGTGTCACGGACAGCAATGTAAGCGCAACAGATGTGAGCGAAAGCTACTCCGATACGCAAATGCGCCTGCAGACGCAAAAGGACAAGATGGAGCGGCTGCGCGCGCTCATGAACACCGCCGGCGAACTGGCAGACCTTTTGGCCGTGGAAAATGAGATCGCCAACACCCAGTACCAGATCGACAGCTATGAAAGCTCCCTTCGCGGCATCGACAGCCGTGTGGATTTCACCGGCGTTCAGGTATACCTGCGGGAGGAAACCGCCAAGGAGGCGGCCTCCACCAGGGCCCTGACGCTTGGGGAACGCATCCTGCAGGGGCTGAGCGCCTCCCTGAAAGGCATCCTGGAATTTGCCCAGGATCTGGCCGTGTTCCTGGTCATGGCGCTGCCTGTGATTATCCCGCTGGCCCTTATCCTGTGCATCGCGCTCATGGTGCGCAAGCGCCGCAAGCAAACGAAACAACAATAAAGGAGGAAACCTTCATGTTGAAAAAATACAGGCTCATCGCTCTGGCCGCCGTTCTCGTCATCCTGGTTGCGGCCGTCCCCGCCATCTCCGAAGTCACCAACGGTTCCGCCGCCGTCTCCGCTCCCGGCATCGCGCCAGCCCCCAATGCCGGCAAGACCGTTACCGTACACGGTACATCCAGCATCACCTTGAAGGCTGATTACGGCAGCATCAACCTGGGCGTCAACACCAAGGGCGCCACCGTGGCCGAGGCCCAGGCCGCCAACAGCGCAGCCATGGACAAGGTCATCGCCGCCATCCGCGAACAGGGCGTGGCCGAGGAAGACATCGTCACCAGCAGCTTCAACGTGTACGCCAACTACGACTACCAGTACAGCAAGCTCACCGAAGGCGAATCGGTCAGCGGCTACCAGGTGGATAATATGCTGATGGTCACCGTACGGGACCTGAACAACATCTCCAAGGTGCTTGACGCGGCCATGGCTGCCGGCGCCAACCAGTCCTACGGCATCACCTTCAGCTCCGCCAAGCAGGCCGACGCCTATGACGAAGCGCTGAAAAACGCCGCGAAGGACGGCGCCCACAAGGCTGAGCTGCTGGCCGCCTCCATGGACAAAACCCTGGGCGGGCTCGTCGCCATGGAAGAAAAGGAATACAGCTACAACCTGTATGGCGGCAGCGCCATGTACAAAGCGGAAGACGCGGCTGCCGGCACCCCCATCCTGACCGGACAGATCGTGGTCAACGCCACCGTAAGCCTGACCTACAATTTCGAATAAGACTTTTCATTCACAAGGGGCGGAGGGCATAAGCTCTCCGCCCCTATTGTTTTATGCCTGGCAGCCCGCCATAAGAAAATACCTTCCAAATATGCTTGCCCTGCCCGTTTGCTTTCCATCGCAGCTTCCGGAGCCGGGCCGCCGCATCAATTCAAGGGAAATGTGTAAGGGATCCCCTCACGTTTTGCATATTGCTCGGCTGCGCTGCCTTCCCCGACAGTCAGAACCAGCTTATTGCTCCCATACAGTACTTTCTCCATAACATCGTCATAGACCTGGGTATTGGGCGCGTCAAACGCACCCTCGCCTATGGACGTCACGCCAGCCGGAATGGTAACACTCTCCAGACCGCTGCAAAAGGCAAACGCGCCCCCGCCGATGGATATGACGCTATCCGGCAGGATGATGCTGGTTAGACCGATGCAACGGCAAAAAGCGAATTCACCGATTTCCGTCACACCATCGGGGATGGTCACATGCTGTAGGCGCAAACAATCAGAGAAGGCCTCGCCGCCAATGCTCTTCACACCCTCCGGGATGATCACACTGCTTAGGCCGGTGCAGCCCGTGAACGCGCCGTAACCGATACTTGTTACGCCGCCGGGAATACTGATTTCAGTTAGGCCGGTGCAATCATAGAACGCGCTATCATCAATGACTTCCAGGCTCTCAGGCAGGGATACGCTCACCAGGTTTTCGCAATAGGCAAATGCCGCGGGCCCGAGGGTCTTTACGCCATCGGGAACGGTAACCCCGCTTAGGCCCTGATACATCTCAAACACCCTATAGCCGATCCCCCTTACGGGGTACCCGTCCAGCTCGCCCGGGATCACCAAATCACCGGTGGGTTCCTCCACGCACCCCGTAATCGTCGCGCCGCCGTCCTCCAGAACATACATCCACTGCCCGCCGGCATCTGTGCTTTCCTCCCCGGCAGCTCCCGCCGCAAAGGAGAGAACCAGCAGAATCACGAGAGCCCCAATCATTTTGCCATTCAACAGCATCTTCCGCATTTGGCCGTTCCCCCTTTGATGGCTGCATGCACTGATTTGGCTTTGCATGTGCTATATCATCCATGTTCATGTCGATGTGGAGATGATATACATATTTATTGTGAAAACAGACATTCCATTCAGGGATGTAGGCATAGCAAAGCATGGCCGGAAATGCCGAGCCGCGCAGTAGGGGAATATAATCAGCCAACAGCGGTGGGGGCGGGAGGCTGCCAGCCAAGATTTTTGAGCTGTTTTAGATGCAGATCAATTTTTCTATCCCGGTTAAATTGCGTGTAGTAGGACGATCCAAGATCGTGAAAGGGTTGCCCGTTCAGGACATGGTAGATGGCAATCAGCATGGAATGCGCTACTGCGACGGTGGCTTTGTTCTTTCCCCGGCGTACAGCCAATCGTTGATATTGCGCAGAAAAGAAGGAGCTTTTCACTCGGGTAGCCGCATGGGCACACTCAACCAGCGTGCTGCGAAGCGTTTGGTTCGCTTTGTTTGTTCGTCCACTCTTGGCTTTGCCCGCGCTTTCGTTGTTTCCCGGGCAAACACCTGCCCATGAGCAAAGGTGCTGGACCGAGGGAAAGCGTGTCATATCGATACCCATTTCTGCAATGATTTGCTGTGCGCTTACAAGGCCAATGCCGGGTAGTGAATCCAATGCCTCTGCCGCCTGCGCATATTCCGTGCACATATGCTTTTCAATGAGTTTGTCGATTCGCTCAATTTGAACGGTTTGCTCACGAATGATCCGGAGCATTTCTCCCAGCAGTTCCTTCTGCAAGGGAGTCATAACGCCCAGCAGTGCGGCAAAAAGTTCCTCCGTACTTGCCTTCATCATAGCGTCACGACGGGAAGCCACGGCTTCCAGCGTCACTTCCTCGTCGGAAAGAACAAGCGCCAACAAGCGTTGTGCAGACACTCCCATGATATTGCGCGTGGCGCTGCCTAGCTTGATATTAGCTCCCTCCAGCACCTTTTGCAGACGGTTGATCTCCCGTGCCCGCTCCTCAATCCGGCTTTTGCGATAACGGGTCAACTCCCGCAATTCGCGTTGTTCCCGCCCTGGGATGAAGCTGGCTTTCAGCAGTCCGTGCTGCAATAGATCGGCAATCCATTCCGAATCCTTGACATCCGTCTTGCGTCCGGGTACCGCCTTCATATGCTGGGCATTGACAACAATGGCGCTGATCTCCTCCATTTCGAAAACGTTGTACAATGGTTTCCAATAGGAACCTGTACTTTCCATGGCAACCTTCTGACATCCGTTTGACTTCAGCCAACTGGTCATGTCCCTCAAATTCGTCGTGTATGTCCCAAACTGGCGCGTCTCCACCTTCCGCCCCATTTTTAATGTGGCTACAATCACCTTTTTGTGGACATCGATCCCGCAACAACGCTCGTAGATAACCTGCATACCGCAGCCTCCTTATGTACGGCGCCACTTCCGCTTACAGATCACTTTACTGTGCGTCCTTTCGTTGCCTTGGCAACTTGAACATTGCGCGGTGCGCTGCGGAAGTGCTCCCAATTTACACGTCGAGCTCTTTCGTCCCAAATGATGTCGAGCTCTTGCCGCAGATTCAGTATACCAGTTTTCATTTGTCCGGGTGCCCTGCTGGGCATATAGATTTA
>JAEWWY010000154.1 GCA_023458835.1 Bacillota bacterium | reverse complement strand
CGCGTTAGCTGCATAACTGTATAGATATTCATAGGGATGGCATCCGAAGGTTTCCAAAGGGCGACCGGAAAGCCCTTTGGTCGCGTCCGAAGACGCGAAATCCTTCTCGTTGAATAACCATATGCAGCATATGCGCTTAGCGCGACAGCCCCGTGCGTTTTTTACTGGGCGTCCTTCACGGTGAATTCCGTGATCTTCAGCCCTTCGATGTTATGGCCCACGACTTGCAGCCAGGCGGGCTTGCCGGCGAAAGCTTCCTTGATTTCCGGCTTGGGATCATCCAGGGCGATGATGCCCTTATAGGTATTGGCATGTCCGGCTTTCAGGCCGGCCACCTGCTCCACGTTGGTCCAGCCGGGCGAATACCAGTTGCCATCGCCAAAGGCGCGGAAAGCAACCGCCAGCTCGCCGTCCTCCGGCACATCGAAGGGGAATTCATAGCTTAGGGTAACCTCATAGCTTTTGCCCCATTCGAAGGCGACCGTAGCCTTGTCGGTGGAAATGATGGTGCCGTAGGAGCCATAGGTCCACAGGGGATCGTAGATCCAGGCGCCCTTGTCCACCACCCAGGCGCCGTCCTTGACGCCGTACTCCAGGTAGAAGTTGTAGATCCATTCGTCGTCATCGGGCTTGTCGATATAGATGCCCTCGGGGGTATCGGTGCTGAAGTCGGCAACCACATTCACTTCCGCCAGGGCCAGGGGAACCAGGGACAGAAGAACCAGGGACGTGAGCAGCGCGATGAGTCTCTTCATGGGACATCCTCCTTTGTTTATGTTTACTGCGGCCCGTAGCTCTTTTCGCAGGCCGCGTAAATCAACGGATCATACGTTTGGGCGACGGTGGCCGGCGGGACGCCGTTGCGCAGGTCGTCCGCCAGGGACCAGAACAAGCCCCAGACATCGTTGATGTTCCGGTCGTTGGAATACTCGTAGGTACGGCCGGGCGTACTGTAGATCATGTCGTAATACTCGCCGTACACATCGCGGTTGGCATCGTCAAAGCGCTTGTCATGGCGCTGCATCTGGTCATTGAGGTACAAAAACGCCTCGGCCCCCTTGGGATTTTTGGCGCCGTTGACCAGACCCCAGCCATAGGTGGCGATCATCACGGTATCCTTGTTGGTGGAAGGCCCGTACGGGAAGGGCACGATGCCCACATCGTCCTTCATCGCCGCGGGCTTGGGCAGGTAGACGCCATGGGTCATGGCCAGCTTGCCGGCCACAAAATCCTGCTGGAAGGTGGCGTAATTCTCCACGTTGAGGAAACCGCCGGGCAGGGTGATCATCTTCTGGATGAAGCCCAGCGCCTCGATGGTCCTGGGATCCTTGATGCCGGAATGATAGCCGTCGCCGTCAAAGGTTACCAGGCGGCCGCCGTTGGTGATGATCATCTGGGATACATAGCTGCCCCAGGTGGAGAAGCCCCACTGGTCGACAGCGCCGTCGCCGTCGGTGTCCTTGGTCATGACGGAGCCGCACTCAAAGAACGCGTCAAAATCCCATTCGCCCTTGAGCCAGCGCTGGTACGGGTCTTCTATGCCTTCCAGCTCAAACATGGTTTTGTTGAACATGATGTAGGGCACGTTGAAAGCGCCCACGCCCACGCCGTAATGCTTGTCCTTCCATACGTACATGTCCACAAACACCGGGTCGGCCCAGCTTATATCCCACACCTCGTCCACGGGCTGGAGGATCTTCTTCACCGCCAGCAGCGGAAAGGACTGGTCGCTGAGCAGGTAAAGGTCCGGGGCGTCGTCCGCGGCCTGCATGGCAACGGTCTTTGCGCCCATTTGCTCCCAGGGCACACCCACGATGGTGACTGTGCCGCCGTACTTTTCCTCAAAGAGCTTCTTGGTTTCATAGATGTTGTCCAGCGCGTTGGGGTTTTCCGCCAACTGCTGGTCATACTGTTCCTGCGTCAGGTTATAGACGATGGTCACGTTGGGGTTTTCCAGCGTGGGAAACCGGTCCTGCGCAAGGAACGCCAGGGACGGGGACGCGGCGGCCGGCAGCGTGCAGCCCAGCACCAGCGCGCACGCAAGGGCCAGCGAAAGGAAACGGGATATTCTTTTCATGGTTCTCCTCCTTTTTTGATTGGGATGCGCGTCAGAACCCCTATAAATCTGCGTGCCATATCACCCCACAATCCCTGTCCGTTCGATGCTTTCGGTAAAAAAGCGCTGGGCAAACAGGTATACGATCAGCAATGGCGCAATCAACAGCAGCGTAGCCGCCTGCACCCGTGTGATATAGAGGAAGGCGTCCAGATAGTTGGCTCCCTCCGCGCTGGCGTGGGCGAGGTTGTACTTGATCACGGCCAGCGCCGTGGACAGCGTCCACTGGTTGCTCATGTACATGGCGGGGGCATAATACTCGTTCCAATACCAGACGACGGAGAACAAAAACACCGTTACCATGGCCGGCTGCGCGTTGGGCAGCATGATCTTGAAAAAGGTCTTCAAAAAGCCGCACCCGTCCAGCGCCGCCGAATCCTCCAGCTCCCGGGGCAGGCCCCTGAAAAACTGGCGGTAGATGAAGATGAACAGGCCCGATTTGAAGCCCGCGCCAAAAAGTGCCGGAAGATAGAACACGAAGGGCGTATCGATCAGGTTCACATACCCCTTGCCGCCGGTGAGGCCGGGAAACAGGCGCATCAGGCCCATGAACGTAAAGCGGCGGTACTGCATATACGTGGGCACGGCCACCAATTGCTGGGGCACGATGATGGTGAGGATCACCAGCGCGAAGAGCAGGCCTTTGCCGCGGAACTGGAACCGCGCGAAGCCATATCCCGCCAGCATGCAGGAGAGTATCTGCAAAAGCGCGCTCACCAGGCTTACCGATACGGTGGTTTTCAGGGATTGCCAATAATTCAGGGCCTTGATGGCATCGGCGAAGTTTTGCAGGGTAAGGGACTTGGGCAGCCAGATCACGCTGGCGTCATAGGCCTGCTCCATGGGCTTGAAGGCGTTGCTCATCATATACAGCAGCGGATACAGCAGGATGAAGCTGACGCCCAGCAGCAACAGCACAACGCATGCGCCTGTCACCTTGGACAGCAGCTTGTGGGCATGCTTTTCCTTGAGCCACGCGGCAAACGCCGCAACCAGGTCCATCACGGGTTTTTCATGGACAGTCATGCGATGCCTCCTTTCGCCTCAATGAACGATGTAGCTGACCCGCCGGCCCAGAAACCGGTATACCAGCGCCAGCAGGGCCGCGATCAACAGGAAGAAGATCCAGGACTGCGCGGCGCTGGAGCCGTAATTGACCTCCACGAAGCCCGTGGTGTAGATGTACTGCATCACCTTGTTGTCAAAGGCGGTAAAGGTATCGATGATGGAGTAGATGATGTTCAGGAGGATGATGGGCGATATCAGCGGGATCGTCACCTTCCAGAAGATGTCCCACTCGTTGGCTCCCTCCAGGTGAGCGGCCTCCTTGTAGGAGGCGGGCACGGTTTGCAGCCCCGCCAGGAACAGCAGGATCTGCACGCCGGACTGCCAGGTCAGGGAAAAGATCCGGTCAATGAATCCGCTCAGCGCTGTGACAATGCCGTTTGGCATGCCCAACTGCGTCAGAAAAGCCGAAAACCCGGTGCTTTTGAACAGGTATACATTCGCCGAGGCGTTCATGGACTGGCCGAAGATATCCTCTTTTAAGAACACCAGCACCACCCCCGAGGCCACGATCACCGGCAGGAAGAAGATCGCCCGGAAGGCGGCCCGGCCGCGGATCTTCCGGTTCAGGAGCATGGCGATGAAGATGCTGAAAAAGGTGACCAGCGGCACCTGGTAAAGCACCGAACCCAGCACCTCCATAAGATAACGCGGGAAATTCGCGTCCCTCAGCAGGTTATAGCGGTAGTTCTCCAGGCCTATGAAGCTCATTTCAAAGCCGCTGGCCGTCATGTCCAGGCGGTGAAAGGAATAGGACTGGGACTGGATGAAGGGGACGAAGAAGAACATCATGAAGCCCAGGAGCCAGGGAGCCACGAATAACAGCCCCGCCAGGGCCTTCCTGCGTTCGTAGGGGATCTTGATCCTTTTCATGGCGCGGGCCTCTTTTCTGCCGCCCAGTTCATGGCGGGGACCGTAACCCCTTCCGCGACAGCGTCTTCTCCGGTATAGTTGACATAAATGGTGATGCCGTTGGCGTAAACGGTTTTGGTAAGCCCCTGCGCCAGGCGGGTATGGGCGGCGATGGTCTGGCCCTGCGTTCCTTCAAGCGCTTTGGCCACCTCCCGGAAAGCCTCGGCCGCCGGGGCGGCCCAGTCCCGGGCATCCACGCTGTACAAGCCGTCCAGCCGGGTGTTTTTCAGCACGGTCACATCCCCCGGGATCAGCACGTACGTGGGCGACATGCCGGTTTCGATGCAGGCAAGGATGCGCCTGCGGGGCTGGACGCACAGGTTGACAGGCTCCGAGGCCAAACTCACCAGCCCTTTGAGTGCAATCTGGTAGAAGGGGACCTCCTCGTCCTCTATGTCCAGGCCGCTGGAGCCGTCCGGCACATGGGTCAGGCTTGAGGCATAGGGCAGCGCATACGCGTCCGCGCCGCTGAGCATCAGGGGATATCCCTTATCCCCCAGGGCGGAAAGCGCCCTGGCGCTGGCCGCCGCCATGTCCGTGCGGGAGGAGGGCGTGCCGGAGAAATCCGAGTAGCACAGGCTGCCGGTGCTTTCCAGCCCGATGCCCGCATGCCGCCCGCCCGCCGCTTCGGATATCACCCGGGCATAGTCCTCATGGGCTTGCCCGATCCGGCCGGGAGCCAGAAGCATCCAGGGGTCCGTTTCAAGGTCGGCGGTGAAGATATTGGGTTGATACCGGTATTGGAGGGATATGGTGCGGTTGATATTCTGCGCCGCGTCAAAGAAGCGGTTGAAGCCATGGCCCGTCTGGTAGACGTTGAGCAGGTCCGCGCTGAGGTAAACCGCCGCGCCGCTTTGCTCCGCCGTGTCCAGGAAATCCCGCAGACCCCGGTTCCCGCCCAGCTTCCCTTCCGCGCCGCCCCGGGTGGCCAGCTTGCCGTACAGCCCGCCTTCCGCCCAGCCGGTGTAGCGCACGGCCATCCGCGCCGCCCCGCCGGCGGACAGTTGTTCCACAAGCTCCGCCGCTTTGTCAAACGACGTCAGGGGCGTCACCACCCTGGAGGGGATCCCCAGCACCGGTTTGTTCAGCGTTACCGCGCCATACAGGTCCAAGGTCAGGGCCACGCCCTGGTCCGGCCCCGAAAGCCCCCCCTCCTGGATAAGGTAGCGGCGGTACCGGCCGGCCATGGCCACGTAGTCTCCGCCCCCTTGCAGGGGATAGTAGCGGATTTCGTACGTTCCGGTTCCCGCCGGATCGCGCTCCAGGACCTGCACGCTCCGGTTTTGAAAGTTCTTGGTCGGAAGCTTTACGGAACCTAAGATGCGGTAATTGTAGGTGGCGCTCACCGCATTGTAGGAGGTGTATTTCCCGCTGACGTTGGCGGTGACCGCCGACTTGGCGGCGCCGCTGTGGATCACCGCCAGAAGCGCGCTTTCTCCCTTGCGGATGCCAAACACCGGCAAATGGCACCGGGCTTTCCGGGTATCCGCCAGCTCCCGCCCAAACACGATCTCGTCACCATACACATTGGCCTGGAAGGCCGCGGCCCCTTGCCGCCCGTTATTGAAGCGGATCAGCGCGCCGCAGCCGTCGGGAACAAACATTTCCCCACTTTCCTGCGGCCCCCCTGCGCCAAAATACGGAAGGAATGTGATCTGGCTGATCTGGTTTTCGCCATATTCCTCAATTCCCTCCAGCAGGATCTCGGCGCGCAGGTAATCCTCCCCCAGGGAGTAACGGACCGGGATGCGGAACTCCTCCCGGACAAAGTCCAGGGTCACGGTAACGCCGGCGCCGTCCATCTGAGCGGAAATCCCCTGGCGGTTCACCGCCGAAAAGCGGCTGGCGGCAAAAAAGGAGTTGCTTTTTGCATCCACATACTTGACATACAACTGGGACAGCAATTGCTGCTTGGGCATGCCGCTGGCCACAGGGTCGTCCTGCGCGTCCGGGGGATTGCTCCACCACTGCGAGCCGTCCGTTTTGTCCACCAGCACGATATCCCCCAGATCCTGATCGATGTACAGGCCCAGGCGGGCATTTTGGGCGGCCGGCACAAAGCGGTCCCCAAGGCCCGCCTCCGCCTGGGGCGCGGAGGATGCCTGCGCCGGAGCGCCGGGGATGCAAAGTACCGCCAGCATGGCGCACAGCAGCGCCAGCCTTCCCGCTTTTTGGCTTGAACCCCTCATGCGTCCCGCCTCCTTATGCTGCACGGCCATCTCAAAGCCGAAAAATGATTTCATTGAACATCGTAAAGGCAAACACGTAAATCTGCTGAAACAGGCTGACGATCAAGGCAATCAAAAACACAATGACCAGCATGCCAAGCACCGTTGCCATGAGGTTGGCCAGCGTCCGCTTGAAGGTGAACTGGTGCACCGTCATCAGGGACATGACCATCAGCACGGCGCTCCAGGCCACCGCGCCCACGCGGCCAAAGACCAGGAATACGCCTGTCTCCAGCGTCAGGAACCGGCTGAGCAGCGTCAGGGCAAGGGTCAAATACACATAGGGCTGGAGCGCGTAGGCTGAAGCAACCATCACCTGGGCGGGCTTGCCCTCCCCGCCCATGAAGGTGGTTACCGACAGGTTGGCGGTGACAAAGAGCGCGTACAGCCCGGCGGTGCTCAAAAAGAGCATGCCGATATGGATGGCGTCCGGCTTGTTGGGATTGAACAGGAAGCCGGTCCATTGGCGGTTGGCCACGGCGGCGGCAAAGGACAAAAGCACCACGGCCAGCGCCGCGGTCAGGGAACCCCGGCCCTGATACTTGACCTCCTCCATCGATAGGATGGGATGGACCGCAGCGCGCAGCGCCGTATTCAGGCCAAGGCGGTCCGGCCAGCGCCAGCGGGCCAGCCTGGGCAGGAGCCTCAGGCGCGCAAGGCGCACAAGCAGCCAGAGGCCTAAAGCCCCGAGCAAAATCCAATGCAGGTTCCCGCGGCCGAAGGCCACGGTGCGCTTCTTGAGCGCGTCGGAATAGCCCTGCCGGTCATGCCCCAGCCGGAAGTATTCCATGGCCTGGGCGTAATCGCCCAGCCGGTAGCTTGCCTTTCCCAGGCCGATGTAGGCCAGGTTATAATTGGCGCAGGCCTTGAGCACCTCCCGCCAGGGCCCCATGGCCTCCAGGTCGTACCCCCCATTGTACAGCCCGATGGCGGTATGCAGAAGGCTGCCGAAATCCGTCCTTTGAAAAACCGTCAGGCTGTTTTTTTTGCTGTCCAGCACTACCAGCGAATCGCCTACCGCCGCCAGGGAGGCCGGCTCCTGGAAGGTGCCCAACTGTTCCCCGATGCCGCCGAACACCGTGATCAGGTTGCTTTCGCTGTCGTACTGGAATACGCGGCCGCGCTTTGCATCCAGGGCGGTGATGATTTTGTTGGCATCCACCGTCACATCGGCGAACATGGAGTCCACGGGGTTGTTGTCGATGTAGGCCACGGGATGGTCGCCGTAATCATCCCTGGGGTACTGGCTTTGGGAAAGGGGGGCGATATGCAGCACGTTGACCCCCAGGGCGTTGAGCTTTTTGATTTCCCCCGTGGAGTTGGCGGAGTGGACCGCGGTGGCGTAAATAAAGCCGTCATCGTCCATGAACACGTTGGAATACTCAATCGGGATGAAGCTGGCCATGCGGGAGCGCTGCTCCCTGGAAAGGATCTGCTTCCAAAGGTATTCCACCATCATCGCGGCGGTCATTTCCACGCGGTTGGCCCCGAAAAACTGGACAAACGCCCCCCTTGAATCCATGCAGATCAGGCCGTCGAACACGCCCGCCGCCTGCACATACATCCTTCCGGCGCTGTCCACCACGATTTTTTCCGGCCGGTAGTCAAGGCCGGGATCCATCAGGTCGGATTCCGGCAGGCCGAAGGCGGCAAGCACCTCCCCTTCCCGCGTGCAAAGAAGCACCCGCCTGTTGCCCGTATCGCAGATATAGAGCCTGCCGTCTGCGCCCACGAAGATGCCGCCGGGGTTATTCAGGCTTTGATGCTCCTGGCCTTGGCGGAAGGAGGCGTATTCCCGTAAGAACCTGCAGGCGCTGTCCAGCACAACGATCCGGTTGTTGCCGGAGTCGGCGATGTAAAGCTCCCCCGCCTGTGCGTCATAAAACAGGTCCCGGGGCGATTTCAGCGGGCCGCAGCCCATATCCGCCCCATACAGGGCCTTTACGGGCGTATACCCGGCGGGCGCGGCCGCGGTGGTGCCCCATTCGTTATAGACATAGGTGAAATAATTTTCCCCGGGAAGCGCCAGCGCCGCAACAGGCGCCGCAATGATCACCGCCGCCAGCAAAAGGGCGATGGAAAGCACCGGCAGGCGGTCGCCGAAGGGCGGCATCCCCGTTAAAGTCATCCTGTTATGCATCGCGCTCACCTCCCAGCCCATTCCCGGCTTTTCATTCTTTGATGCCCGAGTGCGCCATGGTATCCAGAACCGAACCTTGGGCCGCCGCAAAGATCCCCAGCGGGGGAACCAGCAGCAAAAGCCCCACCGCAGCGCCGGCGCCGGCCCTTGCGACGCCTGCCGATACGATCTGCGAGAGCATCACCGGCAGGGCCTTCATGCTCTCATCGTATACATAGGCCACACCGGTGTTGTTCCACAGCGACTGGAAGGTGAATATCAGCAGCGTCAGCCAGGCGGGCTTGACCATGGGCATGATCACCCGCCAGTAGACCGTCCACGGGGAGGCCCCGTCGATCCTGGCGGCCTCCAGCATGGCGTCGGGGATGGATACCATGAACTGCCGCATCAGGAACACGCCCAGCGTGCCGGAGGAAGCCGGCAGGATAACGGCCCAATAGGTGTTCAAAAGCCCCATCTGGGAAATGATGATATACTGGGGAATCCCCAGCACCGCGGGCTGGAAGAGCATGATCACCACCAGCGTCTTCACGTACGCCCCGCTTCCCGGAAAGGTCATCTTTGCCAGGGGATAGGCGGCCATGGAGGCGATCAGGATGTAGAACGCCGTACCGGCCACCGCCACGAACAAACTGTTGAACATGTACCGCCCAAAGGGCACCCAGGAGGACTGCGCAAGCTGCGAGAGCGCGGCAAAATTGTCCAGCGTGGGGTGGCGCACAGTAAGGCGCGGGGGGAACAGGAACAGCTCATTGATGGGCTTGAAGGCATTGACCACGATAAAAAGAATGGGAAAGGCCATGAACAACGCCAGGATCAGCAGCAGCAGATATACCAGGAAGGTGCCGTGCCGCGAGCGGCTCAAGCGGACCTTCCGCTGACTTGACGGCCTTGCGTCCCGCATGTACACACCTCCTATGCGTCCCCGCCAAGCTTTTGAAAAATCCTGTTGATCAGGTTCCAGAAGAAGAGCATGATGAAGAACAACGCTACCGAGATCGCGCTGGCGTACCCCATCTCAAAGCGCGTATAGCCATAATCCAGAATGTGGAGCACCAGGGTATGGGCTGAATAATCGGTGCTGGGGAACCCGGTAAGCTCCGCGCTTTGATAGCCCACCGCAAAGGAGGCGGACAGCACGATCACCGCGGCAAAGGTCAGTTGGGGCATGATCTGGGGCAGCGTGACATACCACAGCTCCTGCCAGCGGTTGTGGATGCCGTCGATGGCGGCGGACTCGTACAGATCCCGGTTGACGGTCTGCATCCCCGCCACAAAGGCCAGGAAGCCGACACCCAGGCTGAGCCACAGCACTACCAGCACGACGATCCACAGGTTGTAACGGGAATCATACAGCCACTGGACCGGCTCGTTGAGCACACCCAGGGACATCAAAAAACCGTTGACCAGGCCGTAGGCATCCCCGCTGAAAATGATCTTCCAAATGAAAAACACGTTGCCTGCCATGGTCGGCGCGTAGAAGACGGTAACGAGCAGGGCCCGCATGCCGGGCTTGAGCTCGTTGATGAGCCAGGCCAGAAGCAGGCTCACCGCAAAGCCCACCGGACCCGTGAGCAGCGCGAAGAGGAAGGTGTTGCGCAAGGCGATCAAGAATACGTCGTCGGCAAAGAGCAGGCGCACATAGTTGCTCAGGCCTATGATCCGGGGCCACTGGAGCATATTGAAGTTGGTAAAGCTCAGCCCTACGGCGGAGATCATGGGCAGCGCGGTGAACAGAAAGAAAACGATCGTAAAGGGCGCAAGGAACAGATAGGCCGCGCGGTGCCTCCGCACCGCCGCCCAGCGTCCCCCCGGCCCGAGGGCCGGCACCGCCTTCCCGGTTGGTTTCCCCATGATCTTCACCTCCCCAAGGGCTCTTTGCGCACCGGTTCTATTCAAGGCCGAACTCCTCCCGCTTGCGCAGGATCTCCTGGTTGATCTCCTCGTTATAGCGGAAAAGCGTCTCCCGTTCATTTTCGTAGTAGTACACCACGCGGCGGAAGGCAAACTGAAGGTTGCGGTTGGTAAAATAGTTGCCGGGCAATTGCGGCACATCCCAGACCTGCTCCCACTGCCTTTCAAGGCTCTCCCGCTCGTCCGCGCTCCAGGGAAGGGATGTGAAGGCATCCCGGTTGGCGGTATTATAGCGGGCGGCGGCGCCGATCAGGTATTCCAGCTCCAGGCCATAGCGGGCCTGGACCTCGGCGCTGGTCCACCATTTGAGGAAGGTCCAGGCGTCCTCCCTGCGCTTGGCGTCCGAAAGGATCACTGCCGCCGTGCCATAGGAGCTTTCCATGCGGTTCAGGCTGCCGTCAGGCGCAGGCGTACCGGGCACGGGCACCATGCGCCACAGGCCCCGAAGCTCCGGCGCGGCCACGGAAAGGGTGTTGTAAAAGGAGCAGCCGGTGATACCGGCGGGCATCTCCCCCGTGCGGAAGCGGTTGTAGAAGTCAAAGGAGAGGGGGAGGCCATGGTTTTTATACAGGCCGGTCCATTCGGTAAAGGCCTCCAGCGCCTGGGGCTGGTCAAAGGCCGTGGAACGCAGGCCGTCCTTGTAGAACTGCCCGCCCTTTTGAAACAGAAACATTTCGAAAATTTCCTGCGACTCCGGTATGCCCACCTGCAGGTTGTTCTTTTGAAGCGTCTTCATCACCTGGTAGAACTCCTCCCAGGTGTCCGGAGGCTCAAGGCCCAGCTCCGCAAAGATGTCGGTGCGGTAAAACAGCATGTTGAAAACCTGGGTTTCAGGCAGCGCGTATACGCCGTTTTGGTAGCGGTAGGGCACCAGCGCCGAAGCGTAGAACCGCTCCGCCACCTCCTGAAAATCGGGGAATTGGCTGATATCCGCAAGCGCGCCCCGCATGGCCAGATTGATGGGCGTCGCCTCCGGCAGCGTCAAGGCCACGTCCGGCCCCTTGTGCCCCATCACCGCCTGCTGCAACGTCTGGGAGCTGTCCACCAGGTTCAGGTTGACAGGGATCCCCGTATCCGCGGTAAAGGAGTCATCGATCAGCCGTTTGATCACCTGTGCCTGGTCGCGCCCGGAGGAGGACCCGCTGGCGGAAATATCCGCCTGGCTGATCCAGATATTCAGCGCCTCCCGCTCCTCATAGACGTTGCCCACGGAGCTGTAATCCTGGAAAAACGACTGCGCGACACCGGCCAGGCCAAAGTACAGCCGGGAAAAGAGGGCCGCTCCCGCGGCGGGGACCGCGGCGCCCTCCCCAAGGAGCGTGATGGCATCCAGCTCCAGGGGCTGTTCCTTCAAGCTCAGGATCCATGTGCCCAGGCTGCTGATGTTGCCCCGCAGGTTATCCAGCCGCGCGGGGATGGTATCCGGCTTCCTGATCATACTTTCCAATTGGATGGCGATTTCCGTAAGAAGCGAGGCCTCGGAACCCTGCACGCCCGTAAGCGCTTCCAGGTGGGCCACCTGGGCCCGCAGGCGGGCGCTGAGGTCCGAAAAGCCCTCCAGGAGACCGGGAACCTTGCGCTCCAGGTAATAATCCTGGTAGGGATCGGGATTGGTGCCCGTTACCATGATGATCTTGCGGTACAGGGTGTTCAGCTCCAGCACGGTCTGCCGGGTGGTGCGCAAAAGGTCGGCTGCCCGGCCCGGAACCGCCTCTATTGCCAATTCGTGCTCCCCAGCCTCCAGGTAGACCAGGTAGGGCTCGAAGCCCCGGGCTCCCTGCCTGCCGGGGACCACCGTCTGCCAGTTGACCGAATAGGGGAATTCCAGGCATTCCAGCTCCTGAAACGGGGTCTTGCCGTCCACCAGCAGCCGCCGGCTGCTGAGCATCCCCCGGGTGAAGTTTTGGCGTGCCTTCAGGGCCAGCTTGTAAAAGCCCGGCTGTGAAACCGAAAAACGCCAGGAGATCCACTGCCCCGCAAACTTCCAATGGATGCCGCCGATGGTGTTCAGCCGGACCTTGGAGGCGCTGTTCGCCTCTCCCCGGCTTTCGGTATTGGGATCGCCGCGGTCGCTGATAGGATAGAGCACGGGGGAAGATGTCTCAAAGGAAACCTCCGCCGAGATGGTTACAGGGGGGACCTCACGCCCCCGCAGCTCCCCGTTTTCCGCCATCCAGGCCGCCATCACGCCGTCATAGCCGGGAAGCTCCCGGACGCCGTACAGGCGCAGGCCGCTGACCGCAAAGGGCTCGTCCCCCGCGGTCAGGCGCAGCACATGCGTACCCGCCGGCAGATATACCTGCAAAAGGCCGTTATACATGCCGTCCGCATCCTTCAGGGAATAGGTCCGCCAGGCGGCGGCCTCCTCCTTTTGTGACCGGACGTCGTTTCCCCGGTTGTCCCTGACGATCGCCCCGGAATCCCGCCATATGCGGGGCAGGACGCATTTTCCAAGCTCGGCGTAGGGCGTTGCGCCGTCCAGGGTGAATGCCGCTTCCATATCCCGGCTGTGGCCCTCCAGGGGGAAATAGGCCAGTTCAATGGCATACAGGCCCCCCTGGGGCACGTCGATCCGCCACTGCGCCCAGGCTGATCCTTCCTGAAAAAGCAGCACGCCGGTGCGCCCCTGCCATGCTTCCTCCAGGGAGCAGCGCTCACGGTCCCGGCAATCCGCCGCCGGAAGCAGGATATCCGCCGCCGCCGGAAGCGCGGCGGAATGGGCTTGAAGGTACTGGTCATAGCCGGCCTGGGCGCCGGAAGCCAGGCTGAACGCCTGGGCCGCCGCTGTCCCCGGAAGGATAGGCAGCATCAGCAAAGAGGTCATCAGGCAAAGCCAGGCCCTGGTTCGTTTCATGCGCATCCCCTCCCTTTTTGCATTACAGGCCCGGCTATATCCCGGCCAGCACCGCTTCGATGCGGTAGGGCTCCACTGATGTCAGCACCACCGGCACATCCACCTGATCCATGGAGGCGTACGGGCGGATATTGGCCTCTGCCCAGTCAAGCTGGTCCTGGCTCAGGGTCAAGGCCACCTGGCGCATTTGAAGGTCATAGATCACCATGGAAAGCACCCCGTTCTCCTGGGCGGCGGCCTTGCGGCCCGTGACAGGCAATGTCACCCTGTCCCCCGGTCCGGCATGGCCCATGGCGCGCTCAAAATCGTTCTCCTCTGCAGCCTGGGAGGGGACCTGCCACATGGCGGGGGTGCCCACATCGGCAAGCTCCGTGCCCCGCACCGCCGGGATGGCGGCTTCGAAGGCAAAATCAGCCTCCAGGCCGCTTTGCTCCACGCCCAGCAGCTCCTGCATCTGCAAGATGCTTTGAGCCCATTGGGTCAGCCATTTTCCGTACAGCCCGTTGACGGAGCTGCCGGTGATCTTGTAGGTGTTCCCCTCGAAGCTGCATCCCGCCTGGGCGGGCAGCGCCTGATCCCTGATGGTATCCACCAGGGAAGCGGTCATCCAGCAGGCATATTTCCAGCCCTTGAAGCGGTTGCCGGATACGGTGACATTTTGCAGCCATGCGGGATCGCCGAAATCCTCGCGCACCATGGCCCGCAGCTCCAGGTTGATGCCGTTTTCCACCAGCGTATTGCCTGTGACCAGGATGCCGCCCAGATGCCCGCTCTCCCACACCGCGATCCCCGCGCCCAGATTGCCGTAGATGGTGTTATCGCGGATGACGCCCGAGCCGTTGCACTCCGATACGATCCCGTCGCCGATCCACCATTTGTCCCCCAGGCGCTGATCGGTGAAGTTGGCGTAAGCCCAGCCGGCATGGTTGCAAAAGAAGGTGCTGTTTTGTACCAGGAAGCCGTCGTTGTTCCAGTCCAGCCACAATCCCGGCCCATTGTTGTCGTAGCTGATCAGGCCGTCCACCACAAGATCCTTCGTATAGCCATACTTCGCCCCCTGGCCCTGCCAGGCGGGATCGTTGTTGATGCCGTTGATGCGGCGGAAGATGGTATCCTTGAGCAGGTGCCCCTCCATGCGCTGGCCTTTTGCGGCCCAGGCCCAGGAGGCGGTGGCGTCCATATCCTCAAATACGCAGCGGACCACCGCGGTTTCCGAGGTGTCTGCGGCCCGCCGGTCATACCCCAGCCCTGCGCCGCAGCGGGTGAAGCGGCAGTCCTCCAGCCGCCATCCCCTGGCAGGCACGATGACCTGGGCCGCAAACAGGCCGCCGTCGGCCAGCGGGCAATCCCTGAACCATATGCCGCGGATGGTGATATAGGCGGCCCCGCCCACCTGCTTAAAGCAGCAGGCCCGGTCCGTCATCACTGCGCCGCGCCATTGCGTGGACTCAAAAACAATGGGCCGCTCCCTTGTGCCGCCATTAGATACCAGCACCTGTTCCACATACTCGCCGGGCAGCAGCTTGACCGTGGTGCCGGGGCGGGCCAGGTCCGAGGCCTTTTGGATGGTCTTCAGGGGCATTTGAAGCGTTCCCGGGTTGGCGTCGTTTCCGGTCAAAGCGCAAACGTACAGCTCCAAAGGTGCCTGGGTGTTGGGCTCGGATGCCTCCCCCCGGCCATGCGAAGCAGGCAGCGGGGCCAGGCAGACCAGCAGAGCCAAAGCGATCCGGAGGGCCTGCGATGGTGGAACAACTTTTTTGATAAAACGTTTTACCACCACAAAATCATCCTCCTGTTCTGCTATTTGCACAATAACACATCTGTTGTTAGGTCATTTTGTTGCTCAAATCCAGCCATGAATATACTAGCGGCAACAGATGCATTTGTCAACATCTTTTTTTTCGTTGACAAATTGGAAAAAATCATATATTCTTCTATGGGTAAAATGTTTTACTAATCCAATGGGGGTGAGTCTATGCGAACGACCATCAAGGATATAGCCCGTGAAACCGGCCTATCTTCCACGGCGGTATCCCTGGTGCTTAATAACAAGCCCAACAAGCTCTCCTCCGAAAGCAGGCGGATGATCCTGGAGACGGCAAAGCGCCTGCGCTACCACCCCAATCAACTGGCGGTGGGCCTGGTCACGCGCCAGTCCATGACGCTGGGGCTGATCATCCCCGATATCAGCAACCAGTACTTTTCCACGCTGGCGCTGGGGGTGGATGAGGAAGCCCGCAGCCATGGCCGCAATGTCATCTTCAGTTGTACGGGGGATTCGGCGGAGCAGGATATCCATAGCCTGCAGGTGCTTACCGCCCGCGGGGCGGACGCGATCATCATGGCCGTGGCCTCGGATATCAATGCCCATAGCTGGGACCTGTACCGCGATCATATCGAGCACGCCAGCGTGCCCGTTGTGCTGATAGGCTATGGGCATCCGGCTTTTCATTGCAGCGCCGTGATGCTCAACAGCCGGTCGGGCATCTATAACGCGGTGGCCCACCTGGCCGCGCTGGGGCACCGCGACATCGCCTTTCTCACCGGCAAAGAACAGATAGACGCCCCCAGCGAGCGCT
>JAEWWY010000153.1 GCA_023458835.1 Bacillota bacterium | reverse complement strand
CGCGTTATACTATTTGAAAGGTTAGCAGGTCTACTTGCGGGGGAGTGGGCTCCTGCCCTGTACCGTCAACCGCGCTTCCGCATTCATCAAAGCATTTATGTTTTAGATCAATATCAAGGTTTTGGGTTGGTGTTATGGAAATTGCAGGGCCGGCCGTGATTTTTTACGGCCGGCCCTTTATGGATGATATGCGGCGGTCAATGCTCCCTGTCGCCCAGGTTGATCCTGCTTTTGTGGGAGGTGGCGGGAGGGACCTCATCGGGGATCCCCGCCATCCCATCCGCCATGGTGGGGGGCAGCGGCTCGTCGTTTCTTTTCGCCTGCTTGCGGTGCTTGAGGGGAGCTTTTTCGTCGGCCTTGTCCTGCAGCTTCTGCATGTCGGAGAGGGTTTCCAGCGCATGATCCGGCTCATACTTTCTCATGTGCCTGGGAGGCCGGGAGGGGGCGGAGGCATAGTCGCCCTCCGCCGCGGCCTTTTCCGCCTGCTTGCCGCCTGCTTTCTTCTCCGCCTTTGCTTTTTGCGCGTAGGCATCCCTTTGCGCCTTATCCTTGGCCTTTTTCTCCTCAGCCTGCCCGCGGGCTTTTTCTGTCTTGGCATGTTCCTTGGCTTCCACGGATTCCACCTGTGCGCCGATCTCGGCCAGCTCCCTGGCCGCCTGCTTCTTTTCTTCCCCGGCCCTTTGCGCCGCCTTTTCGGCCCGCTCCCGTTCTTCCCGCTCGGCCTCGGCCCGTTTCATCATTTCCGCCTCCGCCTTTTGGAAATCGGTCAGAAGGACGTGATACAGGCTGATGTATTCCTTGGCGGAATGGGTCCAGCTATAATCGCCCTCCATGCCGCGCTTCATGAGCATGCGCCATACCGTCTTATCCTCCCGGTAATACTTTACGGCCCGGCGGATGGTGCTCAGCATGTCATGGGCGTTATAGTTGAAGAAGGTGAAGCCGTTGCCCTCGCTGGTGTATTCGTTGAAAGAAAGCACGGTGTCGCGCAGGCCGCCGGTTTCACGCACGATAGGCACCGTGCCGTAGCGCATGGCGATCATCTGGCTGAGTCCGCATGGCTCAAACTGGGAAGGCATCAGGAACATATCCGCCCCGGCATAGATGCGGTGGGCCAGCTCATGATCCATGGCAAAGCGGGCGGCCACCCGGCCGGGATACTGCTGCTCCGCCCAGGAGAACAGGTCCACATACCGCCCGTCACCCATACCGAGGACAGCCAGTTGCAGATCCTCCTGAAGGAGGTCGGAAATCACATAATCGATCAGATCCAGGCCCTTTTGGTTGCTCAGGCGGCCCACCATGCCGATCAGGGGCACATCGGGCCGCACATCCAGCCCCAATTGCTCCTGAAGCGCCCGCTTGCAGGCAATTTTGCCGTTCAGGTCATCCACCGTATAAGGCGCCGCGGTACAGGGATCATGGCAGGGATCATACTCCTTGACATCGATACCATTCAGCACCCCGGAAAGCATATCCTTGCGGGCGCGGAGCAGCCCCTCCAGCCGCTCGCCGTAATAGGCGGTTTGAATTTCCTGGGCATAGCTGTAGCTTACGGTGGTGATGCGGTCGGCATACACCAGCGCGGCCTTCAAAAAGTTGGCTGCGCCGTAAAACTCCAGTTTATCGGCCGTCCACAAGCTGTCGCCCAGGCCCAGCACATCCTGTACATCCTTGATGTGAAAGACACCCTGGTATTGCAGGTTGTGGATGGTGAACACCGTGCGGATGGGATGGTACGCCGGAAGATGATTATATTGAATGCGAAGCAGCGCCGGGATCATGCCCGATTGCCAATCATGGGCATGGATTACCTCCGGCCAGAAATCTAAAAGCGGCAGCGCGTTTAAAACAGCACGGTTAAAGAAGCCGAACCGCTCGTATTCATCGCCGCCCAGGCCATACACATAGGGGCGGTCGAAGTAGTATTTGTTATCCACAAAATAGTAGATGACGCCGCCTAAGGTGAGCGACTCGATGCCGCAGTACTGGTGCCGCCAGCCCAAACGTATCTCAAAGTCCACCACGTGGGTCATCTGGTCCCTCAACTCTTTGGAGATTGAGGCATACAGGGGCAGCATCACCCGCACGTCGTGGCCGGCTTTGTGGAGCACGGGCGCCAGAGCGCCCACCACGTCGGCCAGGCCGCCGGTCTTGCAAAAAGGAACGCATTCGCTGGCGGTGAAGAGGATTTTCATGATAGGGGAACCTCCTTTTGGGAGCTGGATCGCTGTTTTTGGTATCATGCCTTCCGCCTACTGTCATCCTGAACGAAGTGAAGGATCTTTATGCAGCACGGCAGGGCAAAATCTCCGGGAACCATGTTCCTGTGGCAGGGTGTGCTGGTCGGCCTATATCATGCTGCGGATACCAGCCCAGCTTGGCGGGCGATTGATAATCGTCCCTACGATGATGGTTGTATCATATTGCCTGATGAATTTTTCGAAATATAGGGATTCCAAAGGGATTTTATCCCTTTGGCGGGGTCCAGGGACGGCGCCCCCGGTCAAATGACAACCTTCTTCGCAATCACGATCGGGTATGCCGCCGGTCCGATCAGCCTTGCGTTGCGCTTGATAACCACCTGTTTGTCCAGAATGCAGTTTTCGATGTAAGCACCGGCCATCACCTGGGTATCCTGCATGATGATGCAATTCTTCACATGGGCTTCGGGGGCGATGCGCACACCCCTGAAGATCACGCTGTTTTCCACTGTGCCATCGATAATGCAGCCATCCGCTACCA
>JAEWWY010000152.1 GCA_023458835.1 Bacillota bacterium | reverse complement strand
CCTTCAGCGCCGATGGTACTTGGCTGGACACGGCCCGGAAGAGTAGGTCGCCGCCGGATTCCATAAAGAGCATCCAAGAGATTGGATGCTCTTTTTTTGCGGTTGGGTGGGATAGGGATAGTATGGTATTCTGTTCCGCAGCAGGGCGGGCGCTTGATAAGCGCCCCTACGCCGTCATGTGCTTGCTGGCTTTCCTGCCGGAAGATATAGGAGCCGGAAGGGGAGATATTATTCTCTTTGCTGCCGTAGGGGCGATTAGCATTCGCCCGCTAAGCCGCGCAACAATGATGCCGGGGATCGCGGCGTCCATGTTCCGCGTTCCGGGTGAGCAGGCCGCCGAAGAGCTGTATAAAGGGCATCCAGGAGATTGAACGCTCCTTTTCGATAAATATGAGGATGCGCAGACCCCTTATTCGAGAGCCGAAGCAATCTGACAGCACATGCAGTGTTGATCGTATTTCAAATTTTCATAAAAATGTATATAATGGGTTGAATGGATTGATTATCATATTGAATTCAAGGGCATGGCGGGAGGAGCGGTGAGTATGCTTTTATTCGGACAGAAAATGACCAAGCTGGAGTTCTTTCAGCGGTTCGGGGATGTGTCCCAGGTGGGCGGGATAAAAAGCTTTACACTCAACAGCGGGAAGGCAAAAGGGATCGACGCCTATGAAGTCAATACCGGCGCCGGACTGCGCTTTACTGTGCTTGCGGACCGCTGTATGGATATCGCCTGGGCTGATTACAAGGCGACGCCAATAGGCTTTATATCCAAGGCGGGCATTTCCAGCTCGCTGTATTATGAACATAGAGGGGATGAGCTGCACCGCGTGTTTGGTCCAGGGCTGCTCACTACCTGCGGGCTCCGGAACGTGGGGTCGCCTTGCGTGGTGGACGGTGAGGAGTTCGCGCAGCATGGCAGAATTCATAACGCACCCGCTGAAAACATCAGTATCGACGCAGGATGGGATGGGGATGAGTACAGGATCGGCCTGCAGGGGTCGATGCGGGAAGCGGTTCTGTACAAGGAGAACCTGCATTTCACGCGCAAAATTGAAGCAACCCTTGGATCAAACACTTTTAAAATCGCCGATACGATTGTGAACCTTGCGCTGCGGGATGAGTATGTTTGCATTCTGTATCATTTCAACTATGGCTATCCGGTCATTGATGAGGGATCGAAGCTGATCATCCCCTCCGCCGATATCGTGAACGAGCCGCTTAACGGCCGCCCCGGAAGATGGAATGAAGGCCTCTCCATGCTGGAGGCGCCGCAGGAGGAGGCGAAAAGCACATTGTTCATGCGCTTTGATGACGAGGATATCAAGATCGTTATCCGCAATGAAAGGCTGGAGGGATTCAAAGGCATTTACATGAAGTACAGGAAAAGCCAGCTTCCCTGCTTTACCGCGTGGCGGAACCTTTTGCAGGGGGATTATGTACTGGGCCTTGAGCCCGGCACTGCGCATCCGGAAAGCAGGGAAAGGATTCTTCAGAAGAATCAAATGGTGAAGCTTTGTCCCATGGAGGAAATGAAGGTAGAGATCGAGTTTGGCATCGAGCAATGACATCCGGTAACGGCTCCCCGGCTCGTGTGAAATAAAGATGAAGGCCGTATGCATGTTCCGGGGAAGGCGCAGCGCGGACCTCTCCCGCCCTCTTCGTCGCTATAGCTCATCATTGCGGCATAGATCCATAAATGCTTTTGCCAGGCTGGTCAGAAATTTATTCCTGTGGTAGATGATATGAAAATTGCGTTCGAAACGAAGGTTGTTTACATTCAGCTCCACGACCGCTCCCTGATTCAGATGGTGCTGTACAACCATATAGGACATGACGGCAATCCCAAGCCCGGCGGTGGTGGCATGAACCAAAGCCTCGTTGCTTGTGCTTTCCCATGAAGGGGTATAGGCATGCTCAAGGGAGGCCAGGGTATTGTCAAACAATTCTCTGGTGCCGCTTCCTTTTTCCCTTAACAATAAAGGCTGGGCCAGAAATTCGTCCATGGAAATGCTGCTCTTTTGATAAAGGGGGCTAAGAGGACAGCATATAACAGCCAGCCTATCCTTTGCGTATGCTTCAGAGATAATGTTTTGCGAGTGTACCACGCCTTCAATCAGGGCAAGGTCCAGTTCATTTTCAAGTATCTTTTCTTCCATCAGAGCGGAGTTCCCGACAGTGACCTCTATGCGGGAGTGCGGATGCTCTTTGCGGAACATGCTGATATAGCGGGGCATTAAATTTGTGCCAATGGTGATGGACGCGCCGACTCTTAGCCTGGCGGACCCCTCCCATAGGTGCATGTTCTTTTCCATGCCATCAAAGAGAGAGACAATGTGGATAGCATGTTCCAGGAAAAGCTCGCCCATGTCCGTAAGATACAGGCGCCTGGACAGCCGGTCAAAAAGCTTTACGCCATAGTAATTCTCCAGCTCTTTTACGGCAACACTAACAGCCGGCTGCGCGATATGCAGCACCCCGGCTGCTTTTGTAATGCTTTTTTCCCGGCATACGGCTACAAAAATCCGCATGTGCCGCAAGGTCAAACGGGCCACCTCCGCCTTACATTATTGATTCATTATGACATACATAATATTATATTATTTTTTATATGGTGATGCAAGTGATATACTCTTTGTGTTACTCGTGCGCATGACGATTTGAGAAAGACAAATGTGGGAGGATTCAGTGAACAGTAAAAAGGTCAATCCATATGTGGCACTTTTCGTGACGTTTTTTAAAGCCAGTGCATTCACTTTTTCCGGCGGCCTTGCCATTTTGGCAGCCATTGAACGGGACCTGGTGGAAAAGTACCAGCTTCTTGGCAAGGATGAATTCATGGAATATGCGACGCTTTCACAAACCATGCCGGGGGTCATCGCACTGAACTGCGCGGCTCTTGTCGGCCGCAACGCCGCGGGGACCTTGGGCATGCTGTGGGCTGTGACCGGCGCAATTATACCGGCGTTTGTTCTTATGGTGCTTGCGGTTGTATTGATGGATCTGATTCCCAAGCAGCCGCGGTTTTTGAGTGCCATGCGCGGCATAAGGGCTGCCTCGGCGGCGCTGGTGCTTTCAGCCGCTTTTTCCCTGGGCAGGCATAACATAAAAAGCATGTTTGCCGTGATCGTGATGCTCGCCGCATTGTGCATGGTTGTGCTGGGAGGCGCCGGAGCGCCGACGATCGTGGTGCTGGCAGGCATTACGGGCTTTTTATATCAGCGGATCCGGCGGCACTTCAAGGGAAGGGAGAAGCAAAATGGCTGAGTGCTGGAAGCTTTTTTTCGTGTTTCTCAAAATAGGATTTGTAAGCTTTGGGGGCGGATATGCCATGCTTTCCATGATTATGGCCGAGTCCCGGCAGTTTTCCATAACACCTGTCCAGCTTGCTGATTTGAATGCTCTGGACATGGTGGTGCCGGGAGCCATTGCCATCAATGCGGCAACATATGTCGGCTACCTGCACATGGGATTGCCGGGCGCGGTGGCCGCCACATTGGGGGTATCGGTGCCTTCTGTTGTATATGCCATCATTATCATGCGCTTTTTCGCACATTTTCAGGGAAGTGTCTGGCTGGCGGATATTTTGTCAGCCATCAAGCCGGCTGCCGTAGGGCTCATTGCCGCCGCCTCGATTTCCATTGCAGCAAATGTGCTTACCATAGAGGGAAAGGGGATAGCGGATTTGACGGCCAACCCGATCGGTTCCCTATCGCTGGTCTGCAGCCTTTTGTTTGTCTTAACCGCTGTTCTGAACATACGCTTTAAAATGAATCCCATCCTGTTAACGATCCTGGCAGGGGTAGCTGGGGCAGTATTCATGGCATAGGTTTTTGCTCCCTTGCAGGCCATGCAATTGCAGGCGGTCACAAGACCCCAATATGGACCGGACGCGGCCGGCAAGGGAATGAGAAAAGCCGGCTTCCCCGCTTTATCATGCGGCGGAATCCTTGGCAGAGTATCAGCACCGGGCTTTTCACACATCCCTTCCTTCCGGCATACGTTGCATCCAGAAGGAGGGATAGCCATGAAAAAGGGAATAGTCCTGCTGCTTAGCGCAATGCTCCTGTTGGCACCGGTTGGACTTGCACAAGGGAAGCTTGAAAAGGTCACGCTCAATGAGGTGACGCATTCCGTATTCTACGCACCGCAATACGTGGCCATCGAACTGGGATTCTTCGTGGAGGAAGGAATCGAGATCGATCTTGTCAATGGCGGCGGGTCGGACAGAAGCATGACGGCCATACTGGCGTCGGAAGCAGACATAGGACTGATGGGGCCGGAAACGGCGGTATACGTATACAACCAGGGCAAGGAAGACCACGCTATGATCATCGGCCAGCTCACCAATACGGATGGTTCCTTTCTGGTGGGGCGCCAGAACAACGATGCTTTTGACTGGCAGGAAGTAAAAGGGAAGACCATCATCGGCGGGCGGCCCGGCGGAATGCCGCTGATGACGCTTTTGTATGTGCTCAAGCAAAAGGGGATCATGCCCGGAGCCGATGTCAACGTCCGCACCGATATACAGTTCAACCTGATGGCCGGCGCGTTTGAAGGCAGCGACGCCGATTACGTCACGCTGTTTGAGCCAACGGCCAGCCTTTGCGAGCAGGAAGGGAAAGGCTTCATCGTGGCTTCCGTGGGCGCGGAAAGCGGAGCCGTGCCGTTTACGGGCTACATGGTGCGAAAGAGCCTGCTTCATGAAAAGGGTGAGCTCTATTACCGCTTCATCAAGGCTGTCGCCAAGGGGCAAAGGTGGGTGGCGGAGCATACGCCGGAGGAGATTGCCAAGGCGATCGCGCCCCAGTTCCCTGACGCGGATACGGCGCTTTTGACGGCTGTGGCAAAGAACTATCAATCCATAGGTGCTTGGTGCGAAACACCTGTAATGGATGAAGAGGCCTTTATAAGGATGCAGGACATCATTGAGGAGGCCGGGGAACTGTCGGCCCGCATTCCCCTGGAGGCGATTGTGGACAATACCATTGCCCAGGCAGTCGCCGGCAAGTAAACACCGGAAGGAGGCAGGCGCGGATTCGCGCCTGCCTTGCCTGTTTGCTTATACGAAGGTTTGGAAGCAGTATTATATCAAAAGCAGCCACAAAGGGAGCGTAGTATTATGGAACCAATATTGAGCATGGACAACGTATCGCTGGTCTATAACAGCGAGAGCGCGGAAACGCTGGCTTTGTCGGGTTTGAGCCTTGATGTGGCCGAAGGGGAATTTTTGGCCATTGTCGGGCCATCCGGCTGCGGAAAATCATCCATCCTTTCCCTGATCGCGGGCCTGATCCAGCCCAGCGGCGGCTCTGTGCGCCTGATGGGCAGGGATGTGACGGGGCCCAGCAGCAGCATCGGCTATATGTTTCAAAGGGATCACCTCTTTGAATGGAGAACGGTGTGGCAGAATGTGATCCTGGGGCTTCAGGTGCGGGGCAAGGTGTCAGCGGGGGTTGACCGTGCCGTGCAGCTTTTAAAAATGTATGGCCTTTATGATTTTAGGAACCAGTACCCCTCCGAACTGTCCGGCGGCATGCGCCAGCGGGCCGCCCTGATCCGGACACTGGCGGTGGACCCCAAGCTGCTGCTGCTGGATGAGCCCTTTTCAGCGCTGGATTATCAAACGCGCCTGGCGCTGGGGGATGAGATCAGCGCCATCATCCGCAGTGAAAAAACGACGGCGCTCTTTGTGACCCATGATATTGCCGAAGCCATCAGCATTGCGGACCGGGTGATTCTGCTGACGAAAAGGCCGGCCACCGTAAAGCATAGCCTGACCATCGGCATGGCAGGCATTTCGCCCCTTGTGCGCCGCGGCCAGCCCGCCTTTCAGGAATATTTCCACACCATATGGAAGGAGATGGACGTGCATGTCTGATATGCGGCATCCCTCCAAGGAGCGGCAAAATTACCTTCGGCGGCGCAAGCGGGAAAGGGTTCTGGTCAGGGTGGTCAGGCTGCTGATCCTTGTATTGATCCTGATCCTGTGGGAAGCATGTACGCGAAACGGTATGCTCGATCCTTTTATCTTCAGCTCGCCCAGCCGCATTGCCCGCACGGTGGTTTCGCTGTTTCAAACGGGCAATCTGCTTTATCATATCCTGTATACGCTGTGGGAGACGGTGCTTGGCTTTATCCTTGGCACCGGCCTGGGGGTACTGATCGCCATCCTCCTGTGGTGGTGCCCCCGGATGGCGAAGGTGCTTGACCCGTACCTGGTGATTTTGAATTCCCTACCGAAAATCGCCCTTGGACCGGTGCTGATCGTGTGGATCGGGACAGGCATTTCAGCCATTGTGACCATCGCGGTGCTGGTGAGCATCATCGTATCCATCACCAGCGTTTCCACCGGCTTTTCCGGCGTTTCAGAAGAGAAGCTGCTGCTCATGCGGGCGTTTGGGGCCACCAAGCTGCAAATGCTGCGCATGGTGGTTCTGCCGGCCAATGTGCCCACCATCGTATCCGCGCTGAAGCTGTCGGTAGGCCTAAGCTGGGTGGGCGTGATCGTCGGGGAATTCCTGATCTCCCGGGCGGGCCTGGGGTATCTGATCGTGTACGGGGGGCAGGTCTTCAAGCTGGATATCGTAATGAGCAGCGTAGTGATACTG
>JAEWWY010000151.1 GCA_023458835.1 Bacillota bacterium | reverse complement strand
CGCAGGCCACCGACACCGCTATTGTCATCAGCAGCATGAACACCGTACCAAAGGAAATGCCCCGTCTGCGTATGCCCCTCACTTTCCGCCGTCCCTCCCGTCACTTTCATACCTGATTATACCACAGATGGGCCACGGTGGAAAGGCGGTAGCCCCTTGACAAAAAAACGATTGTGCGGCCCTTTTTCTTCACTGCAAAAAAGCCGCCGGAATCACCGGCGGCAGAATGAGTCCATGCACATGATATTATGTGTTCAGTTCAAACAGCCCGAAGCCTTCTTCCCGCATCTCTCCCATGCCCCCATGGTACAAAAGATTCAGGAGCGCGGGCTCTCCGCAAAGCTGCAGGTTGCCCAGCGTGCTTCTGTAGAACCTGCCCCTGTGGAGCACATGGGCTTCCTTGCAGCCTGATTCGCCGCCGGCGGCAACATGAAGCGACGCAAGCATATCGGCGCTCAGGTTGGCGGCAGGCAGCATGCCCGCAACAGTGGACCGCAAGTATACCTCGAATTCCGGATCGCGGATGCCCAGGCAACCCCGGCTCTCCTGTTTGCCCGCGGCTGTATTGCGCACTACCAAAGGGCTTAACATATGAATGCTGACCTTTGACTCCTGCACCGTTTTTTCAAGGATGCGCACCACGGAGGATACCTGCAGCGCATTCTCCTCCATGTCCGTCCGCTGGCCCTGCATGCCCATCATGGCCAGAAAAAAATCATCAAACGTATTTTCATCATAGGCCGAAAAAATAACCTTGATGTAGTTGCTTTCCAGCACAATTTCCTGCCCGAAACGGCTTTTGGGGAGGTATACGGAGAAGCCGAACAACCTCCCCGCTGCATTGCTGAAATGCTGCTGCACCAACTGCTCCCCGCCCTGCCTGGACAGCGAAATATGAAATAGCTTGCTGATCCATGGCCGGTAATCTCTGGGCAGCGTATTCTTTTCTAAAAGTACCGTCACCATCATTCGCATGTATCGATCCTCTTTTTCTGCCCACAGTACAGATGCGGATAAACCGTGACCCGGCGGGTCTCCCGCCTGCCCGCCTCCTTTCGTTTACCCCAGACTCCCGGACAAGGGAGCCGAAATACCGGGCAATATCCTCCTGTGGCTAATGACAAGGGGAAGGAAAATAGCACTTATGGTACATTATAACACGAAATACATCTTATGTCTGCTACTGTCGGATTTTTTTCTATAGATAGGGTGTGCACTTGACCGTTTTTTTAAGGAATGGTATCATTAGGCAGCAGAATCAAGGAATCGGGGGATATACGCCTTATGAAAATCAGTTTTTCCACCCTGAGCTGCCCCCGCTGGAGCTTTGGCGAAATCACCGCCACCGCCCATGACCTTCAATATGACGGCATTGAAATAAGGGGTGTTGGCAAAGACATTTCGGCGCCTTCGGTCCCCGAATTCGGACTGGATCAGCTAAAAAGCACGGTGGAAAAATTGAAGGCCCTGTCCCTTTCCATCCCTTGCCTGGACAGCGACTGCCTTTTATACCAGCGGGATAACGTAAGCCGTACCGCCTTGGAAGTAAAAACCTACGTAGATCTGGCCCATAGGCTTTCCGCCCCCTATGTGCGTGTGTTTGCCGCCCCCCCTGTCCCCCAGCCCATGGGCAGCGTGGATGAGGGGCTGGTGCGGGAGACGGCACAGGAGCTGGCCGGCTATGCCGCTTCCCACGGCATCACCCTGCTGCTGGAGACCCACGGTGTCTGGGCCGACAGCAAAAAACTGGCCCGGCTGGTCACAGCCATAGGCTCCCCCAGCATAGGCATCCTGTGGGATGTGCACCATCCCTACCGCTTCATGGGCGAAGACCCCCGGGAGACATATGAGAACCTGAGGCCCTACCTTCGGCACGTCCATTTGAAGGACAGCGTGTGGGAAGGGGAGCGCATCCGTTACAAGATGGTAGGCCACGGCGATTTGCCGCTGGCCAGGTGTATAAGCCTTTTGAAAGACGGTGGATATGACGGCTTCTATTCCCTGGAATGGGTCAAGCGCTGGGACATCACCCTGGAGGAGCCGGGCATCGTGCTGGCACAGTTCCCCAGCTATATCAGAAGCTTATAAAAAAAAGGACTGCCGCGCCAGAGTCATCCCTGGTATGGCAGTCCGATTTTTTGTTGTCAGGTGCGGTTGGCCTCTTTGATTTTTGCGGCCTTGCCCTGCAGCCCTCTCAAATAATACAGCTTAGCCCTGCGAACCTTGCCCTTACGGGTGATTTCAATGCGGTCCACGCGGGGGGAATGCAAGGGGAACGTGCGCTCTACGCCAATGCCGTAAGATACACGGCGGACGGTGAACGTTTCCCGGACGCTGCCATTGCGCTTGGCCATCACGGTTCCTTCAAACGCCTGCAGGCGTTCGCGGCTGCCCTCAACCACCTTGACCCATACGCGGACGGTGTCACCGATGTTGAACTTGGGCAGATCGGTACGGAGCTGCGCCCTTTCAATGGAACGGATAATTTCGCTCATTCTGTGTGCCTCCTTCCCTCATAGACGTTCGTGCCCGGCCATTGCATCCTTCCGGACAGAGGACCGCCCGTTTGTCACAAAGGAGATTATACCATGCGAACCCCCGCCATGGCAATAGGTCAAGCTTTTTTTCATGCTCTTTTCGTGCTATTTTTTTCTTGACAGCCTCCTGCCAAATGTGGTAATATACTTCTCGCGGCTGGCCCCGGGAACAGCGACCAAGGATTCGGTCCAAGTGCTTGTCTCCCGAAATCCTTGAACATCCTAGGTTTATGCGGGCGTGGCGGAATGGCAGACGCGCCAGACTTAGGATCTGGTGCCTAATGGCGTAAGAGTTCAAGTCTCTTCGTCCGCACCAATCTCTTCGATCCTGCGGAGCGTGCGGTAGTAGCTCAGTGGTAGAGTGCCACCTTGCCAAGGTGGATGTCGCGAGTTCGAATCTCGTCTACCGCTCCACAATGCGGGTGTAGCTCAATGGTAGAGCTCCAGCCTTCCAAGCTGGTCACGTGGGTTCGATTCCCATCACCCGCTCCAGCTTGAAGACCGTCAGCAATGACGGTTTCTTTTTTATTCAGGCGGATTCCAGCCCGTTGCGGCAGCCTGCCGTCCTATTTGCTTGCGCTGGACAAAAAAACCAAAAAGCGCTACACTATCGTCAAAAGCATTGCAAGGGGGTATTCCCGTGTCAAAAATCGATACTGTGCGCGCCGAGATGATGTCGGCCCTGAAGAATAAGGAAAAGGAGCGCAAGGACGCCCTGTCCCTGCTCTTGGCCGCGCTGAAAAACAAGGCAATCGATAAAAGGGCGGACCTGACGCAAGAAGAAGAGGACTCCATCGTCTTAAAGGAAATCCGTCAATGCCAGGAGACCATTGACACCGCGCCCAAAGACCGCACGGAGATCATTGCGCAAGCGAAAAAGCGCATGGCGGTATACCAGGAATTTGCGCCCAAGCTCATGGACGAAGCGGAGGTTTTGAAAGCCGTTCAGGATACGCTGGCGGAGTTGAACATCGCCACGCCCACGGCAAAGGACAAGGGCCTGCTCATGCGCTCCCTGATGCCCAAATTAAAGGGCAAGGCGGACAGCAGCCTTGTGAACGCGGTCATATCAAAAATTCTTTCCTAGCTGAGCGCTCCCCTTTCTCTCCATCAGGCGGGCATGTAATGACATGCCCTTTCTATTCATAAGAAGGAGTGTGCCGCCATGGACATCCGCCAGGAATCGCTGAAAAAACACTATGAATGGCAAGGCAAGATTGAAATCGTCTCCCGTGCGCCCATCCATACAAAAGAGGATCTGTCACTGGCTTACACGCCCGGTGTGGCGGAACCGTGCCTGGAAATTGAGAAGGATTACGAAAAATCCTTTGCCCTCACAAGGCGGCACAACCTGGTGGCCGTCATCACCGACGGTACCGCCGTGCTGGGGCTTGGCGATATCGGCCCGGAAGCGGGCATGCCGGTAATGGAAGGCAAATGCGCCTTGTTCAAAGCGTTCGCGGATGTGGACGCCTTTCCCCTTTGCATCCGCTCCAAGGATGTGGACGAGCTGGTGCGCACCATTTATTTGATATCCGGCAGCTTTGGCGGCATCAACCTGGAGGATATCGCCGCTCCCCGCTGCTTTGAGGTGGAGCGCCGCCTGAAGGAAATATGCGATATTCCCGTCTTCCACGATGACCAGCACGGTACCGCCATCGTGGTGGCCGCGGCATTGATCAATGCCCTGAAGGTGGTGAACAAGCAGATCGGCACCGTCCGGGCGGTGATCAACGGGGCCGGCTCGGCGGGCATCGCCATCGCCAGGCATCTTTTGAATCTTGGCCTGAAAAATCTTGTGATGGTGGACCGCTTCGGCATTATTGATGAAGGCATGGCCGAACTGAACCCCGCCCAGGCGGAATTGGCCCGCGCCACCAACCGTACGCATCTTCGCGGGAGCCTCAAGGAGGCCCTTTGCGGCGCGGATGTGTTCATCGGCGTATCCGCCCCCAATGTTGTGACGGCGGATATGGTCAAATCCATGGCCTCCGATGCCACCGTATTCGCCATGGCCAACCCTGTGCCGGAAATCATGCCGGATCTGGCCAGGGAAGCCGGGGCGCGGGTAGTGGGCACGGGCCGCAGCGATTTTCCCAACCAGATCAATAATGTGCTGGCCTTCCCCGGCATCTTCCGCGGCGCGCTGGACTGCCGCGCCACCGCCATCAACGAGGAGATGAAGGCGGCCGCCTCCTACGCTTTGGCCGCCCTGGTGAGCGATGCGGAGCTGCGGGAGGATTATATCCTGCCCAATCCCCTGGACAAGCGCGTCAGCCGCGCCGTGGCCGACGCCGTAATGCGGGCCGCGCGGGAAACAGGCGCGGCGAGGAAGTGACGAGGGGGGGGGGGGGGGGGGGGCGCCCCCCCCCCCCCCCCCGCAGACCCAG
>JAEWWY010000150.1 GCA_023458835.1 Bacillota bacterium | reverse complement strand
AGACGCTGAGGGCGGCCCGGCGATGGATGTGACGGTGAACGGGGAGCTGCTGCGCCGGTATCACAAAAATCTGGAGTCGTTTATCGGCGGCGCAAGGTCTTTTTGCCACCGCCGCGGCATGCCGTATGTGCTGCTGCGGTCGGATATGGACCTTATGCATGACGCTCTTGGTCATTTTATGCGGGGCGGCATTATCGCCTGAAGGAGGGAGCACATGCAGTTTCTTTACCCGGCGGGAACATGGGCGCTGACGGGGATCCTGGCCGTGCTGGCTTTGTACATCCTGCGCAGGGAATACAAAGAGCAGTCCATATCCAGCACCTACCTTTGGCGAAAGACCCTGGAGGATCAAACGGCCAGCAGGCCCTTTCAAAAGCTCAAGAGCAATCTTTTGATGTTTTTGCAATTATTGGCTGTGCTTTTGCTTGCCTTATCGCTTATGCGGCCGCTGCTGCCCGGTGAGCAGGCGGGCGGGGAAACGGTGATGATATTCGATGTTTCCATGAGTATGCAGGCGGCCGCCTCCGGTCAAAGCCGGCTGGATCAGGCGGTTTCCGAAGCCAGGCGGATGGTGGAAGGCATGGGCGCAGCCGACCGGCTGACGATTTTGACCGCCGGCAAAAAGGTGACGCATCTTTTATCCCGCTCCGCCGACAGGCAGGAAGCTGCGCGGGCGCTTCATGATATTCAGGCGGAAAACGGGAATGCCGATATGGATGGCGCGCTTTCCCTGGCCCGGGCCATGGGCCGGGAGATTGAAAACCTGAATATTGTCGTCTTCTCCGATACCTTTTCCGCACAAGGGGAGGAGGGGGTGCGGCATATCGCCGTGGGAGAGGGCGTGGAGAACTGCGCCATTCTTTCCCTGACCGCCTCCCGGCGGGAGGAAGGGACGGCGGCGCTGGCCCGGATCGCAAACTACGGAGCCGCCAGGAGCGTGACCGTCCAATGCTATGCAGACGGGCAGCTATGCGACGCGCGGACTGTGGACCTTGCGGCAGGCGCCACGCAAAGCGTGCGCCTGACAGTACCGGAGAACGCCATATACATCCGGGCGGAGATCGCCGGGGAGGATGGCCTGCCAAATGACAACCGGCGCCATTTTGTGATGCGTGGAAAGGGCCAAAAGAAAATTGCCCTGATCGGGCAGGACAATATCTTTTTGGAAAAGGCGCTTTTGCAGCGGGGAGATGTGGAATTGATCCGCACCACAAAAGAGGACGCGCCTTCCCTTACAGACTGCAGCCTGTATGTATACGACGGGGTGCTGCCCGACCCTCTGCCGCAGGCCGGTTCATTCCTGGTCCTTCAGCCCTCGGCCAAGGTTTTTGGCGTTACGCCGGGCGGGAAGAAAACACCGGAGTACGCTTTGAAAATGGCAGGCAGCATGCTGGCGGAGCAATTTTCCGGCCATGTTTCCTTTCAGGGTGTGGCGCTCAGGCAATATGCGCCCCTGTCGGGAGGGCAGCCGGTGCTTGTATCGGGCGGGGATACGCTTATTTCCGCCGGGGAGGAAAACGGCAGCCGGTTTGTGATTGTCGGCATTGACCTGCATGAAAGCAACTGGGTGCTCAAATACGATTTTCCCATCTTCATGATGCACACGCTTAGCTACCTCATGCCGGACGTGCTGTCCAATGTGACGGATGCGCTGTGCGGTGATGTGCTGGCACTTTCCCTGGACGGACGGACAACCAAGGCCGCGGCCGTGACGCCTGGGGGGAAAAGCGTTTCCCTGGCGCCGCCCTTTCCCGCGCTGCCCTTTGCCGATACAGGGGAAGCCGGGCTGTATACCCTTTCCCAGACCGTAATCGGCGGGGAAACGGTGCAAACGCCCTTTGTGGTGAATGTAATGACGGCGGAAAGCGATGTGCGCCAGGTTGCCGAAAGCTCGGGGGAGAACCGGCTGCAAGCGGGCGTGACGGATTATGGCCGGGAATTTACTACGCTTTTGATGATTGCGCTGCTGGCGCTGATGATGGCCGAATGGTG
The DNA here is from genome assembly GCA_023458835.1 of Bacillota bacterium. GTDB lineage: Bacteria > Bacillota > Clostridia > Christensenellales > Aristaeellaceae > JAEWAH01. The sequence goes on along the minus strand of JAEWWY010000150.1, from coordinate 1,091 downwards.
GGTGAGCTGCCGTGCAGGTTGAGTTTGTGTTTCCCTGGGTACTGCTTTTGATCCCCGCCCTTTTCGGGCTTGCGGTATTTTTGTACAAGAAATATGCCTATGGCGCGGAAAAACGCAGCGCGCATGCCTATGCGGTTCTCGGCATGCGTTTTGTGGTCATTGCGTGTGTCGTGCTGGCCCTTGCGTCCCCCTCCATTCTTTCAAGGTCCAACAAGGCCGCCACCTGGGTGCTGCTGGATGTATCGGATTCCACCCTCGCCGTGCGGGACGGCATGGAACTTGCCGTGGCCCAGGGGCTTGCCGATAAGCCGGAGGACCTTTCCGGCGGCGTGATCGCCTTTGGCGGCGACGCCATGGTGGAAGCGCCCCTTTCACAAAAGACCATGTTTTCCCATGCTGAAACCTCTGTGGACCCGGAGCACAGCGACGGCGCCATGGCGCTTCAATTGGCGGGGGCACTGCTCCCTTCGGACGCGGCGGGGCGCATCATGCTGATCAGCGACGGGGGAATCGGCAATACGCAGGCGCAGGCAGCATTGCTGAAGGCGCGGGGGATCGCCGTGGATGTGATGCATTTTTCACAATCGCAAACAAAGGATGCGCAGATCACCCGGCTGACCCTGCCCTCCAAGGCCTACCAGGGCCAGACAGTCCAGGTGACGGTGGAGATGGATGCCACTACGGATACCCACGGCACTTTGATCCTCTATGCCAACAGGCAGCCGGTGAACACCAGGGAGGTCTCGCTTCGGCGGGGGGAAAACACTTTTGTGTTCCAGGATACGGCAAAGGCTTCCGGGGTGGTCACCTACGAAGCCCAATTGATCGTGCCGGAGGATGGCCAAACGCGCAACAACCGCATGGGCGCCTATATGGCCGTGATGGGCCAGCCCTATGTGCTGGTCGTGGAAGGCAGGGAGGACGAAGGCCGGGAGTTGAAGAAAATCCTGGATGCCGCGGGCTTTCGGTGGGAGGCCGTCTCCCCCGCGGGCATGCCTCAAAATGCGGAGGCGCTGCGCAGGTATGACGCTGCCGTGCTTGTAAACGCCGACGCGGATACTTTTTCCGCCGAGGCTTTGTCGGCTCTGGAT
>JAEWWY010000149.1 GCA_023458835.1 Bacillota bacterium | reverse complement strand
ATTCGGTTGTCGATTTACCTGGCCGGCATGCCTTCTTTTGGCCCCGATTGGATACATAACAGAACTTGCAATGAAGGTTGCAATCCTCTGTCAGTTCAAACATGCCATTGAGCGGGATCCCTAAATCCACCGTGTTCTCATTCAGACGCGTTATGCCATATGCAAGCAACGGGTAGCCCTCACATTTCGCTCCATAGCCCTATAGGCCGTTAATACCGCGTTCTCGCTTACGGTGCACCCCATTTGAAAGACAGGGATCTGCCCCATGAAATCACTCAAAAGTGTGAGAAGCGCATCCGCAAACTTCCGCCTGATAGTTGGGTCCGATTGCCGGAAAAATTGGATCAGCGCATCCTTTTGAGGCATCGCCCTTATCCAGTCATGTTTGCATTGATGAATAAATGCAAGCCCTTGTATTGGTGCGCAATGATTTACGCTTATTCCTGAACTTCCGCACCAGGGGGCGCCATAGGCAAGATGCTGCCCGTCCACCTTGCGGATGATCGGTTTATCATCATTGAGAATGTAAGCCCGATCGCTGCCAAAATGCTTGCACCATAGGAAGGCGTGGGTAGACTTTCCTGTGCCGCTGTCGGCTGAGAATAGGTAAGCCTTTCCATCCAGTACGACGGCAGAAGCATGGAGCACAAAGCCGTTGTACGGCAGCAGATGCATGTAAAAACGGCTTGCAGAAGCGGCATATAAACATTTTTCCCACGGGACATCTGGGTTTTTTTGTTGAAGCCCATGCGCGTCTTCCGTCACGTCAAAGGAGAGATCAGCTTCCGGTTCACCATCGGCCAAGTAAGCATCCCCCCATTCCCGCAGCACATCTGCGCCGGCAATAGCCACAGTTAGTCCGGCAATGCGGAAGATAGGGCCGGTATCCTTTTGCCGCAGGACTGCCGGTTTTCCCATAACAATACTCCCTTTGTGGATTTTGAATATGCACAAGCATGCTGTGCGCCTTTTTATGTGTTCGAGATCATGTTGCCTGCGATGAACGGGGGAGGAGAGAAGAATGCTATTTATATTATATTTCTCATCCAGTAGTATATCAATTATTTCCATATAACAAAAAAGAAGAGAATAAAACAAAAAGGCACAGTTTAGGTGAAAGAGTGCCGGGCTTTTTGAATATAGTTCACTCATGTTGTTGGAATTGTCGAACGATTTTTCTATTTATGCTTAGCTATTGTGATCCTTCCTGGTGCGCCTTCTTCTGCCCATTTATTTTTCCTTGGCGTTCTCGCTGTACAACAGGGTCAGCGTCTTTTCGCCGGCGATGCCGTCAGATTTCAGGCCATTGTTCTTTTGAAACGCTTCCACGGCTTTCTCCGTGCCGCGGCCGAATATGCCGTCGGCTTGACCTTGAGCCAAATAACCCAGGGTAATCAGCCTTTCCTGCATGGATCGCACCTCATCGCTGCGCACGCCCCTTCCCAGCGCTGTGACGGGTGTGGCGGTGGAGGAGGCATTGTTTGACAGCGTTAGAGATTTGGGCAGGAAGGTCACGGGCGTCTGCGTGGTGATGGCGGTGGGATTTGGGGAAGATACGACAATTGGTGAGGCGATGATCAGACCGGGAGTGGCGGGGGGCGCGGAGGCGGGGACGGTGCTGTCGCCGGGAAATATCCGGGAGAAAAGGGCGACAAGGATGAAGCTGAGTACGATCCACGGCCAAATCGGCCATTTTCTTTTTGGTTCTTTGGATTGCGCGTAAGCCATTCCCGTGCTTAAATTGAAATTGCTTTGCTGGCGCCGTACGCCGCGGCTGGTCGGTCTCGTTGCGTGGGTGTGACGTGTCCTGTTATCATAAGCGGTAACGGCGGATTTCATTGCCGCCAGGCCGGAGGCAGGGGGCATGCTTTTTATGCCCCGGCTTGTACCGATGCCGCACAGGCATGGGCGCAACGGGGCTCCGGCCTTAAGGCCAGGAAAGCTGTGAAAACAATAACCCATGGTGATACCCTCCGGAAACTGGCGCAAAGGCTTACATATAGTATAAATGCATATAAGAAGGATCGGAAATCTTTTTATCCTGCGCCTTTGCTGCATCTTCGCTGTGCCCGCACGGCCGTGTCTTCGCTTTGTTTCAATGATCGGATGATCCCGAAAACATTTCAGATAGCTTAAAATTATTACATTTTATTCATATATGCATTATACCCTAAGCGAATGAAGTTGGCAATATGTATCTGGGCCAGGATGAAACGCCCGCAATCGTTCAACATTCCCGAACTGCCCAAAACGGCGCATATGGAATGGACCGCGGATCAGAACAGGGTCCGCTGAATGATATCGCGTGCTTCCCAGGCTATTTCTTCACGCTTGCGCATAGCTTCCTGAACCTCTTTGGATGGCGGATGCATGGGCTTGCTTGCGAAGAGCGGACGGAGCAGGCCGCAAAGAACACGTATGGTCCGGCCTGCTTTGCGCAGGCATCCTTTCCGGGCGGAGGGCTGAAGGGGCCGCTTGGTAAACATGTGTCATCGTACCTCCTTTTTTGGGCACAACAAAACAGGGGCTGCCGCATAAAGCGCATCA
>JAEWWY010000148.1 GCA_023458835.1 Bacillota bacterium | reverse complement strand
GGCTTGCTCTCCTTGTCGCTTTCCGATTCCTCGGATTTGAGCAGCGCCAGGATGCTTTCCCGCAGCTTTTCGCCGTCCACCTCCATCTCCCGCAGGATGTTGTAGGCCACGCCCTCGCCTTCCCGCAATATGGCCAGCCAGAAGTGCTCTGCGCCCACAAAGGTATGGCCCAAGCGGCGGGATTCGATCATGCTGGCTTCCAGTATCTTTTTGCCCCGGGGTGTCAGTTCCAACGCACCGCTGATCTCTTCCTCACCCCGGCCGATCAGCGCGGCTACCCGCTCCAGCACAGCGTCATAAGTCACATTTCCCAAAAGGGCGCGGATGGGTTCCCCCGGCTCCTTCAAAAGGCCCAGCAGCAAGTGCTCCGTACCTACATAATGATGCTTCATTTCCACAGCGGCCTGCTGGGCATAAGTGAGTGCCTTCTGGGCGCGCTCCGTAAAACGGCCGAACAATGCCATGTTTCTTCCTCCTTAAGCGCCCGAAAGCTTCTTGCGAATGTAGCGGCTTCGGGCAATATCCAATTCTCTTCCCTTGAGTGTCTTGTTGGCGACCTTCATAATATGGGCATCCTGCGCCTCGGGCAAAAGCTCATCCGCGGTTTTCAGCGTTATAGGCAAAAGGTCAAGCGCGCAGCCCAGACGAAGATTGGACCAATGCTGCATAAATTCCTGCAAATCCATACGGCGGGCGAACTGCAGCGCGCCCAACGAGCGGTATACCTGATCCTCCAAAGCGGTATTGTCCCCTGCCGAAGCTCGCCTTTGCAGATTCCGCTCCATATCGATGATCTGACGGCCCACGCCGTTAACGGCCTCAATGATTTCCCCCTCGGTGCGGCCCAAGGTGACCTGGTTGCTCACCTGGTACAGGTTTCCCAGCGCCTCGCTGCCCTCGCCGTAGATGCCGCGTATCGTCAGCCCCAGCTTGGATACCGATGTGCTCACATTGCCCATTTGTTTGAACATCGTGAGCAGCGGCAGGTGCAGCATCAGGGACGCCCGCATGCCTGTGCCCGTATTTGTGGGACAGGCGGTCAGATAGCCCAATTGCCCGTCAAAGGCAAAAGCAATGTGGCGTTGAAGAACATCCTCCACCTCGTAGGCCAGCTCCGCCGCCTTTTGAAGCTGCTGCCCTGGTTTCAGCGATTGCAGCCGCAAATGGTCCTCCTCGTTAAGCATCAGGCAAATTTCCTGATCTTCCCTGATGAGTACCGCACCCGTTTGATTGTTCCGCATCAGGTCTCGGCTGATCAGATGGCTTTCCACCAGCGACATCCGCTCCCGGGTGGTCAAGTCCGACATTTTGTACAGCGCATACACGCTGGTGTCTTTGGGTTCCGCCGCCAGCGCATTCACGATCCGGTCCACACATATTTGGGCAATGGCATCGCTTTGCGCGGTGGAAAAGGGCAGATCCTCATAGTTGCGCGCAAGCCGCACGCGGGAGGATACCACTACATCCAATTCATTTTCCATCATGGTTTGCATTCCTCCCCTGCGGCGCAGGTCAGTTGCCGAAGCTGATCCCGCAGGACAGCCGCTTCCTCAAAATTCTCTGCAGCCACCGCCTGATCCATGCGGTTGCGCAGGGAAGCGATCATTTTCTTTTTTTCCTGCACCTGCGCATTGAGCACAGGCATACGCCCCGCGTGCTGGGACCGGCCGTGGATGCGCAAAAGCAGCGGCTTCAATTGATCCCTGAAATCCTCATAACAGTGGGCGCAGCCCAGCTTGCCTGTCTTTTGAAACTCCCCATATGTCAAATGGCATCTGGAGCAGGTGAGCGCAGGCGCCTTTTCCTCCTGGCTGATGGAAGACATCAGCGAGGAAAGAAAGCTTTGAATATCCCCCTGCTGGATGCTGTTTTGTATCTTGCTGACGCAACCCTTGCATAAATGCCGGGTGGCCGTATCCCCGTTCACCAGCACGGTAATTACCACCGTGGCCGGGTTCTGGCCGCATTCTTCACATAACATAATTGTCTCCTTTGGCGCTCGCGCCGTCTTTTCACTGGGGTTCCGCCGCCTGGCGGTGCTGCTGGGCTACGGTAAGCAGGATGCTGCGCAGGATGCGGGCCCGCGCCGCATCCTTCAAAGCGTTGGGAATGGGCAGGGACAGCGCCCGCTGGGAGATGGAAGCAGCCATCAATTGCGATCCCTCCCTGGAAACAAGTCCTCTCTCCCGAAGCTGCCCGATCAGGTGCATAGCCTCCGTTTCACCGATAGCCTCCCCTATGCGCTCATGGATGAGATACAGCAAATGCTCCCCGGAGCTGTGCTCCATGCGCACGATGCGGATATAGCCGCCGCCTCCTCTTCTGCTCTCTATAATATATCCATGGTCGGGGGTAAAACGTGTGGCCAGCACGTAATTGATCTGGGATGGCGCACAGTTGAAATATTCTGCCAACTCATTGCGCTTCAATTCCACTTCCGGCTCATCCTGCTGGAGCATGGCCTTGATAAACTGTTCTATGGTATCGCTTAATCGCATATTGCATTCCTCATTTCCCGGTCAAAAACATCTGACTATCTTTGACCAATTCAATTTTATCATGGCAGTTTCAAAAAATCAATGGCCCGGCCTTAAAAAATATCCCTGGAAGCGGACGCATATATCCGGTTTGGGCCGCATCTGTCCGAAAGTCTATCATCCATCATGTAAAAACGCAGCAAAGGAATATACAAACACCATATATGCGTGGTAATATAAGCCTACAGAGGATGCATTTGGAGGTGTATAACATGATATCCAGATTTGGAAAACTTCTCTCGGTTTGGACTGCGGTCTGTTTAAGCCTGATCCTGTTTTTTTCCATAATGCCAAGCGCCGCCGCCGGTGAGACGCAGGATGATGTAACTGCCTCCGGGTGCAATTATCCCACTACGCTTGCGGAAGGGAAAGGTTTTGCACTCAAGGGCGTCGTTTCATCGGCAAGCAGCAAAATCGTCCAGTTGGAAGCCGGGGTCTACAATGCCCAGGATAAAATGCTCACCGGCCGCTCCTGGAACCCCAACTCAAAGAGCGTTGATTTTCGCTGGTATGTGGATCCTTATGTAAAGTTCGGCACACTGGCAGCCGGTACTTATACCTACAGGATCACGGCCACCAACGGTTCGGTGAAAAAAACGCTGCTGAGCCAGTCCTTTGAGGTGACGCCCGGCCCCAAGGTCTCCGATGACCTGTCTGCCTCAGGCTGCAATTCCCCAACGTCACTTGCAAAGGGCAAAGGCTTTTCCTTGCGGGGCGTGGTAAAATCCAGGTCTTCCAATCTTAAGAATCTGACGGCGGGCGTATTTGATGGAAACGGCACCATGCTTACCGGCCGCTCCTTCAACCCCAAGGCAAAAAGCGTGGACCTCCGTTGGTATATCAACCCCTATGTCAAGTTCGGCACGCTGAATGAAGGCACCTACACCTACAGGATCACTGCCACCAACGGCGCCGGGCAACAGACGCTGTTCAGCCAGGAATTCCAGGTCACTGCCTCCGCCGCCTCCCCCTCCGTATCCGGCAAGCTGTCGTCCTCCGGTCTAAATCACCCGACTACGCTTACCAAGGGCAAAGGCTTTTCCTTGCGCGGCGTGATTTCTTCCCGATCCTCCAATTTGACCAATGTAACGGCTGGCGTATTTGATGGAAACGGCAACATGCTCACCGGCCGCTCCTTTAACCCCAAGGCAAAAAGCGTGGACCTCCGTTGGTATATCAACCCCTATGTCAAGTTTGGCACGCTGGGGGTTGGTTCCTATACCTACAAGGTCCTTGCCACCAACGCAGACGGTCAGGCAACGCTGCTGAGCGAAGCCCTTGAGATTACCCCTGCCGATCCAGTATCCGATAAGCTTTCCGCATCCGGGCTGAGCGCGCCAAGCCTCCTGATCAAAGGCCGCGGGTTTTATTTGAGGGGTGTCGTCTCCTCCCAGACGTCCAAAATCAAGGAACTCACGGCGGGCGTGTTCGATAGCAACGGGACCATGCTCACAGGCCGTTCCTGGAACCCAAAAGCCAAATCGGTAGACTTCCGCTGGTATGTGAACGAGCACGTAAAATTCGGCACACTGGGGGTAGGCACCTATACCTACAAGGTGGTTGCCACCAACGATGGCGGAACAAGCACGCTGCTGGAAGCAGGCTTTGAAGTGGTGGAATAAACGAAGAAAGAGGATGCGCTCCGTACGCTGTCATCCTGCGGCAATAAGAAATGCGGCGGAACATGGCTGGCTGCCATGGTCCGCCGCATTTCTTGTGCCGGAGCTGTCATGGAAAAAATATTTTAAGAACGGATGCGCAGATACGCATCCATCGCATGCGACGGCACCCCATCCCCGCGCCACGCGCTGAGATTGTAGTTGCTCCAAACACGCGCGCCCTGCGGCTCCCAGTAAAACATGCCGCGGCAGCGGGGTGCTGCCGCGCACTTTTCCAGAACACTCACCAGAAGATCGTAGCTTTCCTCCTCGCGCTCGTCCTCGCCGCCGGTCTCCACAACCATGATGTCCTTATCAAATCGCTCCGGCAGGAGCAGGAGCGATTTACCCAAGTCATCAATGATCTCGTTGTTTTTAACCTTCAGCCACCATGGGTAATAGGACAGGCCGATCATATCAAACCGGCAGCCCTGCTTTGCCAGTTCATCAAAGTAATGGATGAGGAAATCCGTCCTGTTTCCCTCAGCCAGATGGATCATCGTTTGGGTTTGGGGCGAAACCGCCTTGACTGCATCGTGCCCCGCATTGTAGATGCGCGCGAGCCGGTCCATTTGATTCGTGCCGCCGTCCGGAAGAAGCAGGCCGGGGTTGGTTTCGTTTCCGATCTGCACCCACTTGGGCGTCAATCCGCCGCCTATGAATGTGCGCATGGCTTCGCTTGTATAATCATATACAGCCGTTAGCAGTTCTTCAAAAGACAAATGCTGCCATGCGTCCGGCTTTTCCTGCTTGCCCGGATCCCTCCAACTGTCTCCATAATGGAAATCCACCATGATATCAAAACCGAGCTTCTGCCCGCGCAAGCCCATGGCCAGCGTCTCCTCTGTGGAGCAATGCCCGCTGTGGGGATCGCTGGAGGGGCGAATGAATGCGCGCAGGCGCAGCGCGTTCAGGCCATAGTCCTTGAGGGTCTTAAGGCAATCGCGGGGATTACCGCTTTTATCTTTGAAGGGGAACCCTGCCGCTTCCATCATCGGCAGCCAACTCACGTCTGCGCCCGCTGCAAACACCCCGCTGAAAACGATATTGGATGGATGTTTCTGCATAGATAACACTCCCAACGCTTGAATGCATGATCAAAAGGATGGAGCGCAGGGCCCCATCCTCAGCGTATCAACAAAGTGGCTTTGCCACTTTGTTGAGCTTTTTCCCTCGCCGCACTGTAAAAACCTTCGGTTTTTACGGCCGTTTGCTCGGGCAAGGTAGGAATTTCTTCGAAATTACCGTGAAAACAAACTAATTAAACTCAAACAA
>JAEWWY010000147.1 GCA_023458835.1 Bacillota bacterium | reverse complement strand
CTTGGGCAGCCTTTTCAGCTCTCCGGATATCAGCACCGAAACTCCACCAATGGTTTGAATATCCTCACAATCGACCCACTTCGCTCCACCAAGTCCTTCCCTGATGATAATTCCCCGCAGCTTTTTTCCACTTTCCTCAAGAACCGCTTATTCCAACAGCCCTACGGTCTTTCCGCCGCGGATCACCGGCAGGCCGATCAAACCCTGGATGCCTGTCACCGTTTCTCTCCCTTCATCCATTCAAAATTCAAAGCGGATGGTTCGAACATATTTTTCCCTGACACACACTTGTAATGCGCCGTAAAGCCGCTGCAAAAAAATGCCTGCCGGGCTTTCCGGCAGGCAAAAGCTTTGTTTTTCGTCATTTTTTCCATTTTATGAGGGCGGCTGAAAAAACTTCCGGCACCGGGACTTCAAAATGCATCCGTTCTCCCGTTTTCGGATGGGTGAAGGAAAGCGATCCGGCATGGAGCATCAGCCGGGGCGCCGGCAAGCCATGCTTTCTCCCATAAATGGGATCGCCCGCCACCGGATGGTGTATGTGCGCCATATGCACCCTGATTTGATGGGTGCGCCCGGTGATCAGATGCACGTCCAGCAGCGTGGCGCTCCCCAATTCCTCCACCACCCGCCACCTGGTCTCCGCCGGCCTCCCCGCGGGATCAACGGCCATGCGCTTGCGGTTCACTTTGCTGCGGGCGATGGGTGCATCCACCACGCCGGAGGGTTCCTTCATGGCTCCTTCCACCACGGCGAAATAATGCTTTTCCATTTCCCGGTCCTTCAGTTGGCGGGAAAGCTCCACATGGGCCGCGTCATGCTTGGCTACCAGCAAAAGCCCGGAGGTATCCTTGTCCAGCCGGTGGACGATCCCCGGCCGTGTCACCCCGCCGATGCCGGAAAGATTTTTCAGGTGATGGAGCAGCGCATTCACCAGCGTGCCGTCCTCATTGCCCGCGGCGGGCTGCACCACCATGCCGCTGGGCTTTTCCACCACCGCCAGGTCATCATCCTCATACAAAATGCGAAGCGGGATGTCCTGGGCCGCAGCTTCCGCCGGCTTATCCTCCGGGACCAGCAGTATCAGGACCGCCCCTGAACGGGGCTTCATGCCCGGCTTGCTCTCCGGCCGGCCGTCCACGGTGGCCTTTCCTTCACGGATCAGCCTTTCCACCCGGGATCTGGTAAGCGCCCCCGCGCCGCACAGCAATATATCCAGCCGCTCCCGCCCATCGGCCAGGCATGTTATCTTTTGTTCCGTCATGATGCTTGCGCCTTCTCCCCCTTCCTCCGCCAGTCATCAGGCCGCAAAAGCAGGCTTATGCAAAGGAAGACCGCGCCCAGGCTGATGAACATATCCGCCACGTTGAACACGGCAAACCGCATAAATTCAAAATCGATCATGTCCACCACATAGCCCAAAAACATCCTGTCGGCAAGGTTCCCCAGCATGCCGCCCAAAATAGCCAGCAGCGAAAGCTTTGCCCACAGCCCCAACTGGTAGGGGCGCAGGGAGAAAAAGACTGCCGCTACCGCCGCCAGGCTCAGCAGCACCAGCAGCCACCGCTGCCCGGACAGAAAGCCGAAAGCCATGCCGGTGTTCTGCGCATAATAAAGGCGCACTACGCCGGGCCATAATGGAACGCCGCCTGGCTGGACGGACAAAAACCGCTGCGCCAGGATTTTTACAAGCCTGTCCACCAGAAATATGCCAAAGGGCAGCAAAAGCAGCATAACGCAACTCCAAACCTTTTTATTTTATTATACCATGGGTGTTTTCCCCTGTCATCTATTGCAGATGATCCTGAACCATGGATACGATCTTGGCCAGGAAGTCGCCGATCACCGGCAGATTGCGGGCGGCCAGGTCCTGCAGTATCAGTACCACCACGGCACCCAGGATGGTGAAGCCTACGGCCATCCCAAGGCCCCGGGCCAGACCGCCGATAAAATGGTTCAGCAGCATGCGCTTTTTGTTGTCAATGTACTCAATATACTCCGCCAGGCGCAGCCGTTCGGTAGCTTCCATCCACTGGCTGATTTTTTCCTTCACATCCGGCGGCCAATCCCTCATGCGTATTCCTCCTGTTTTGCCGCGCATACAATGCACCGGCAATCTATCCGGAATCCCTCCGGAATGGAAACTAGTTTTCCCTTTGCGCATGAAGCCATGCGCCGGAGGTTTTCAGACGCTGAAAAAGACATTTTTACTTTCCCGTTGTTGCCATTTTGTCCGGTTTCCCATATACTTACACATGTATAAAGGGGGTAAGATTTCTGTGAAGAGCATCAAACCTGGCCGCGGAGAATCCGGGATGGCTGTTGTGGGAAGCATCATCGCCATCCTGTTTGGTATTGTATGGCTGGCCGCTGCTTCCAGCATAACGCGCTCCGCCAGGGAGTTCTCCTCTTTGGGCCCCATGGCAGGGCCGGCGGGCACCGCTTCCGTTGTGCTTCCTCTTTTTGGCCTGCTGTTCATTGGCGTCGGTGTAGCCAATGCCATTTACCATTACCGGAACTATAAAGGGAAGGACCGCTATTCTATTGTTGACATCGTAGATTCCCGGGAAGAAGGCGACCCCGCCGATCCCAAGGCCAAAGCGGATGCCGGGGCTGAGCCGGCCAGGCACCCTGCCGGCAAATACTGCACGGAATGCGGCCACCGGCTGGACGGGGATTTTACCTTTTGCCCCGGATGCGGCAGAGCCCTGAACAAAAACGGATAATGCCCTTACAATTTACCGAGGAGGTTCATCCATGAAGTACAGCCTGCACTGGAAATCCTGCCTGCTTGTCTCCCTGTCTTTCCTGCTTTTGCTCTGTGCCCCCGCCCTGGCCCAAGGGGGGGCCGCCCTCCTGGACGCTGCGGAAGCATGGGATGAGGCGGCAGCCGTCCACATCGGCTTTGACGGCGATACGGTAGATATTAAGGGAGACGGGGCCGCGCTGTCCAATGGCGTTTTGACCATTGACAAGGCCGGGACGTACGTTTTCACCGGTACATGGAACAATGGCCAGGTGCGCGTCGATGCGGACAAGAAAGATACTGTGCGCCTGGTATTCAATGGTGTTTCCATCCACTGCGCGGACAATGCCCCCTTGTATGCACCCCAGGCGGACAAGGTCATCCTCACCTTGGCAAAGGGTACGGAAAATGCGCTATCCGACGGCGATACATACACATATCCCAATGGGGAAACGGAGCCGGATGCCGCGCTTTATGTGCAGGACGACCTTACGGTCAACGGCCGCGGCTCCCTTTTGGTAACCGCCCGGTTCAAGCACGGCATCGTATCCAAGGATGACCTTTTGATCGAAAACGGCATCCTATCGGTAACGGCGGCCGATGTGGGCATCCGCGGCCGGG
>JAEWWY010000146.1 GCA_023458835.1 Bacillota bacterium | reverse complement strand
GGATGGCTCGCGGCAGCCTCCGGCGCAAGCGTCCTTTTCAACTGCTGCCAATGGGTTTTCGCGGTGGCCAGGGAATGGTTCCCGTCCCCCACGGCCATCAAAAGCGGGTTATCCGGAGGCAGCTTCGCCTTCAGCTTCGCCAGGGCCTCATAGACTCCCTGCAAAAGGCCCGGCTCCGCCACTGCCCAGCCCCGCAGGCGGCCGCCCCCCAGCATCAGCGGAAAGTCATATAAAAGCGGAAGCTCGCCGCGCCTTGCATACAGCGGCTCCACCACGGTTGCTTGAATATCATCCAGCAGCAAAAGCACATGGGGGCATTCCAGGGCGGCGCCCTGGCGCACCGCCAGCCTTGGGGGGATGCGGGATAGGATGGTGCCCTCCGTAGCCCGGATCATGGACCTTGAACCCGCATCAAAATCATAGCTTTCCAAATCAGCGGCGGCAACCAGCCCCAGCCGGGGGCCGCTTGACGTGGTCCGCTCCGTCAGCACAAAGCCACATTTGACAGCTTCCTGCAAAATGCCCTTTTGCAGGTATTCCGCCATGGCCTGATGGATGGCCGGAACCCGCTCCCCGCTTTGCGCAAGATATATCTCCGGCAGCGTAAGGCGCAAGGCGGAGGGCTTTTCCCCCACCGTGCTCTCCACTTCCCTCCAATACGCCATTTGAGAGGTGTATTGGTCGCAGGCCACCACCGCCCAGGCAGCGGGATCGATGTCTGGTCCCGGAAGCAGTATATCGGCAGGCGAGAGGGCTACATGATCCCAAGGTTCCATCATGGCGGATACCCCTTTCGTACAGCGTAAAAGCCAGGGCTTTTTATTTTTTGTCCAGTTGTATATCCAGGGTTGGATCCCCCATGTTCGTCAGCAGCACAAACGCTTCCGCCGGGCCGGAAAGGTAAGCGTTGCGCTCCGCCTCCTCCGTGAGCATCACGGGCATCCTGTCGTGGATGGGCCGCACCTGCTTATCCGCCGGCCGGGTGAGCACGGTGAACACCTCCCGGCCATCCTCCAGCTTCTTGTATATCCCCGCCATGTACATCAGGCGGCTCCTTTGAAGGCCGATGGCCATTTTTTCCTTCGTTTTCTTGCCCAGGGGCGTATGCCGCCATTCAAAAAACCAATTGGCGGGGATCATGCACCGCCCGGCCAGGAAAGAGGGCCGGAAATAGGGCGACAGCGCCACCGTCTCCTGCCTGGCGTTGATGATGGGGCTTTTCTTCTCCCAATGGGGAAAGCCCCACTGCATCAGCCTCGGCGTCCAGCTTCCCTGCCCGTCGGGCACCAGCACCGGCGCCATCTGGCCGGGGAAGATCTCCCCCTGCGCAAATTCCATCCCGCCCATTTTCTCCAATATGGCCCGCATTTCCGGTTCATTTATATCCAGCATCAGATAGTATCTGCCGCACACTTTGGTGTCCTCCCCTCATCCGCATCCTATGCAAAAAGCGCCCGGATATCCGCCTCCGAAAGCTGGGTCGGCATTTCCTCCCCGGCGGTGATCAATTGGTCAAACAGCGCCCGCTTCTTTTTGCCAAGGCGGGCCACCTGCTCCTCGATGCTCAAATGGGTGATCAGGCGGATAACTTCCACCTTGCGGGTCTGGCCGATCCGGTGGGCCCGGTCGGTGGCCTGGTCCTCGGCGGCGGGGTTCCACCAGGGATCGTAATGGATCACCATATCTGCCCCGGTCAGGTTCAGCCCCGTACCCCCGGCCTTTAAGGAAATAAGGAATACCTGCCCATCCCCGGCATTGAACCCGTCCGCCAATTCCAGGCGTTTTGCGGGGGGCGTTTCCCCGTCCAGGTAGAGGCACTGGATCCCTTCCGCCTCCAGGTGGCGGCGCAGAATTTTAAGCATGCTGGTGAACTGGGAGAACAGCAATACCCGCCGCCCCGTGCTAAGCGCCCCCGGCAGTATCTCCAGCAGCAGGTCCAGCTTTCCGCTGGCCCCGGAGTAGTCCGGCAGGCACAGGGCGGGATGGCAGCAGATTTGCCTCAGCTCCGTAATGGCGGCCAGCACTTCCGTGCGGCCCCGGTTGATGCCCTTGGTGCGCAAAAGGTCGTCCACCCGGCTGCGCAGCCGCAAAAGCGCCGCCTGGTAAACCCGGGACTGCTCCAGCGTCATTTCCGCGATCAGCGTCGTTTCCAGCTTGTCCGGCAGCTCCGTCAGCACATCCTTCTTCAGCCTGCGCAGCAGGAACGGCCGTATCTTCTGCCGAAGCGCCTGGCTGTTGCGCCCGTCGCCATGCTGGCGGATGAACCGGGCATAATTGAGCAGATACCCAGGCAGCACAAAATCAAAAATCGACCACAATTCCCCGGTATTGTTCTCCATGGGCGTGCCGGTCAGCGCCAGGCGCGTCTGGGCCTGAAGCTGCTTTACGGCAACAGCCCCCACGCTGGCGGCGTTTTTGATATGCTGGGCCTCGTCCAGGATGGCAAAACGGAAGGGGATGTCGCACAGCATGGCAATATCCCGGCGGATGAGCGGATAGGAGGTGACCACCACGTCCACCTTCCTGGAGGCTTTGATTCCCTCGATCTGCTCGGCCCTGGCGGCCTGGCCGCCGGAAAGCAGCAGCACGGAAAGGCCCGGGGCGAAGCGCTTGAATTCCGCCTGCCAGTTATAGCAAAGGGAGGTAGGCGTCACCACGATGGCAGGCAGGGGATTTGCCTCCTGCTTGAATGCCCACCAGATCAGGGCAATCACCTGAATGGTTTTTCCAAGCCCCATATCGTCCGCCAGCACGCCGCCCATGCGCAGCTTGTTAAGGGACTGCAGCCAGTAAAAGCCGCGTTCCTGGTAAGGCCGCAGCATCTTTCCAATGGGCGGCGGGCAGGGCATGCTCGCTCTTGTTTCCGGTGCGGTCAGGGCGGCCACGGTGTCCCGTACACTGTCCTCCGCATGGATGGGCAGGTTCTTTTCCGCAAGCAGCGCGCTTAAATACACGGTGCGGCAGGCAGCCAGGGACAATGTGTTCCCGGCGCTTGCATCTATGTTTTCCGCCTGGGCGCTCTCCACCAGCAGGTCGGCAGCCTCCTGCCATTCCTCCATGGCGCTGAGATCCAGGAAGGAACCGTCCTTCAGGCGGAAATACTTGCGCCGCACATGCAGCGCCTGAAAGATGCTCAGGATCTCCTGGCTTACCTGGCCATCCTCCGAAAATTCCAGCAAAAGCTGCCCGCCGCTCACCCGCATGTTCCCCTGGAATCTGGGCCTGCGGGGCGTCATGCGCTTAAAATCCTGGCTGGCAAATATTTCGCACAAGTTCATCAAGTGATGGACGCCCTCGGATACGAACTGAAAAATGCTGTCCTGGCCGCTTAAGTACACCCGCCCCTTACGCACGTGGAAGCCGGCGTTGGCCAGCTCGTCCAGCACGGCCCTTTCGGCGCTGGCATCCCGCATGAGCAGCCTGGGCTCATTTTCCGTTGCCTCCTGGCTGGGCGCCGCGAAGGGATCGATTTCATGGGGGCCATAGGCAAACACGGTGCGGGCCACCACTTCCTGCCCCACCCGGTCCAGGTATACCTTGGCCTTGAGCGGCGTGCGGACGATCTGCTTTTGCAGCGCGCTGTCCAGCTCCACCACGCCGGTCAGTTGCAGCCAGGGCACCAGCTCGCTGATAACCCGGGGCGCTTCCTTGCCGAAGAAATCAAAGGTTGCGCTGCCGTCATCCTCCTGCCGGAATAGCACCGCCGCCACGCTCTGCTGCATTTTGTTCAGCGCCACCACTTCCCCGCTCAGCCATACATAGGCGCAGTCGGGGGTAAGGGGCATCCATTCCGCCGGAAGCTGGGCGGTGATACTGATGCCGCGGGTCCCGCCTGATACCTGATAGGCAAGGGGGATTTCCTTCTCCTGCACCTGGGCCACATGATGCGCCACGCCGCTCACGGCCAGGCGGAAGGGCAGGCGCTTTAAAAGGTTCAGCAGCACAAGCGCGAAGCGGGGAGGCAGCCGCATGGTGCGGGCCTCCATGCCGTGCTGGGTGACGCCCACTTCCTTTTGCGCCTGGCACAGCGCCCGAAGCACATCCAGCACGCCGTTTTCCCTGGGGGTGAAGCGCATCCATTCAGGATGGAAGGTAAAGCCCTTTCCAAAGGGCAGGGATGTTTGACTGTCGATGGCATCCAGGAACTGGGGCAGATTGCGCACCACGTACAGCCGGTCTTCCCCGACCCGGATGCCCACGCGCAAAGCCGGCTGGCCGGAACTGTCCCGTTCCAGAAGCAGCGTGATCTCCATGCGCACGGTGCCGGCCTCCGGCAGCGCTCCCTCCATGGCCTTTAAAAGAAGCGGCCCGCCGAGCACCGCCTTGCGCCTTTCGATGTCCTTCCAGGCTCCCGTTTCCCGGGCCATCAGCGTGGCGGCCACCACATGGCGGCAGGCGCCCAGCCGCTCCTGGGTCTCGCAGGAGCATTGCGCCGGCGCGTCAGCCTTCAGCACCACTTCCCGGCGCGGCGTTCCGGCCACCAGAAAGCGCAGCGATTCCGGCCCGGCGGATATGGGCCGGACGCCGCCCCGCTGATACAAAAGGCTCCCGGCGTTGTATTCGGCTTCCCCGGCCAGTTGCCTAAGCCTTTGGGGTCCCTGGGACATTACGCGCTCACGCTCCCGACGATTGCAAAATAAAAAAGAGGTCAAAAAAACACGGTATCCTTATTTTATTCTGGCCGCAAAGGACGTATTCCTGCCACAAAACAGAAGCATTTCATTTTGCGCCTTTTTGTTGAAAATGATATGGATATATTTGAGAAAGTCTCCGCATCATGCTATACTATGTCCATCCGCGCCCGGCCGGCGCGATGAGTATAAGGAGGAATCCCATGGAAATCGAGGCCTTCCTTGCCGAGGTATCGGCGCTGCCCGGTCTGTCCGGCAACGAACAGGCGGTGGCGGAATATGTGAAAAAGCAGTTTGAGCCTTACTGTGACGAGGTTTTCATCGACTGCATGTACAATGTGGTCGCCCGCAAAAAGGGATCGGGTCCCAAGGTGATGCTGGCCGCCCACATTGATGAAATCGGCTTGATGGTCGTGAACATCGAAGACGACGGCTGCCTGCGCATGGGCAACGTAGGCGGCGTGGACCCCCGCATCCTGCCCGGCACCCAGGTATGGGTCCACGGAAAAGAAAAGCTGTTCGGCACCATCGGCGCCAAGCCGCCCCATTTGCTTACCCCGGGAGAAGCCAAAAAGAACTACCTGCGGGAAGACCTGTTCGTGGATGTGGGCCTGAACCCGGAAAAGGTTCGTGAGATGGTTCAAATCGGCGACCATATCACCTTCAACACGCCCGCCACAAAGCTTAAAAACAACAGGTTTGCCTGCAAGACCATGGATGACCGGGCCTGCGTAGGCATCATGCTGGCAGCGGCGGAAGCCCTCAAAAAAATGCAGCACGAAGCCGATGTATATTTCGTCGCCACCACCCAGGAGGAGGTGGGCTGCCGGGGCGCCAGGGCCGCGGCCTTTGACCTGGAGCCCGACCTGGCCATCGCCCTGGACGTATGCCACGCCACCATCCCCGGCAGCCGCCCGGATACCACCAGTGACATTGGCAGCATGGTCACGGCAATCGGCCCGTTTTTACAGCCCAAGCTGGTAAAACGGCTGATGGATACGGCAAAAAAGCACAACGTAAATTTGCAGACCGAGGTGGACCCCAAAAATACCTCCACCGACTGCGATGAGCTTCAAATAAGCCGCTCCGGCGTGCCCTCCATTCTGCTGGAGCTGCCGCTCAAATACATGCATACCACCGTGGAGACCATTGATCTTGGCGCTTTGTCGGAAGGCGGCCGGCTTTTGGCCCATTTCCTTGCGGAGCTTGACGCCGGCTGGGAGGATGACCTATGGATTTAAAAGAACTTTGTTTAATGAAGGGCGTCAGCGGCCATGAGCAGGAAATCCGCAAGGCCCTGGCGGAGGCCTGCCGCCCGCTGTGCGATTCGGTGACCATCGACCGCATGGGCAACGTTTCGGCCTTCAAAAAAGGCACGGAAAAGAACATGCCCCACATTATGCTGGTCGCCCACATGGATGAGGTAGGCTTTATCGTCATGTCGGCCACCGACGAAGGCCTTCTGCGCATCCGGCCCGTGGGCGGCGCGGCTCCCCGTCTATCGCCGCTGGTACCCTGGACATATGGCATCCAGCCCGCGGACAGCGTGGATCCCCGGGTGGTCATCAGCAAACGCGTGCTGGTGGGGGATAAAGCCATTCCCGGCGTCATCGGGGCCATGGCCATCCACCTGCAATCCCCCGAGGACCGCCAGCGGGTCCTTCAATACGACAGTATCTATGTGGACATCGGCGCAAAGAATAAAGACGACGCGCTGGCCGATTGCCCCCAGGGCAGCTATATCACCTTTGATACACCCTACACACCCTTTGGCGACGGTTTTATCTGCGCCAAGGCGCTGGATGACCGGGTTGGCTGCCTGACCCTCTTGAAGCTGCTTGAAGATACCTATCCCGGCGACATCACCTGCCTTTTCACCACCGAGGAGGAGGTGGGCTGCCGGGGCGCTACCGGCGGCGTGTTCAGGGTGAATCCGGACATGGCGCTGATCTTGGAAGGCACCACCTGCAATGATCTGGGTGATATCCCGGAAACCATGCAGGTATGCCGCGCCGGGGATGGCGTGGTTGTCAGCTTCATGGACAAGGCCTCCCTGGCGAACCGCCCCCTGTATGAGGCCATCTTGCGTACGGCCAGGGAAAACAATATTCCCCATCAGGTAAAGCGCAGCGTGTCCGGGGGCAATGAGGGCGGCCCCATCCATAAATCCCGGGCCGGCGTGAAGACCTGTGTGCTCAGCGTACCCTGCCGCTATATCCACAGCCCCTCCTCCGTGGTGAAAGAAAGTGACGTGGACGCGCAATACCGGCTGGCACACGATTTTTTGAAGCATCCCATTGTGTGATGCGCGAAGGAGAGAATGCTTATGTTTGAACTTCTGAAAACGCTTCTGGCTCCCGTCGGCCCCACCGGCGCGGAACATACCGTGGCGGATGTGATAAGGCCCCTGGTGGCCCCCCATGTGACCAGCCTCCATACCGATGTGATGGGCAACCTGACCGCCATCAAAGAGGGCAAGCCCGGCGGCAAGCGCATCATGTTCAGCGCCCACATGGACCATATCGGCTTTGTGGTCACCGATATCGAAAAGGAAGGCTTTCTTAGGGTCATGCCTTTGGGCGGCATCAACATCCACTTTTCCCTGGCAAGGCGCGTTTCCTTTGCCAACGGCGTGCAGGGCGTATTGGCCAGCCAGCCTGTGCCGGAAGGCGAAACCCAGGCCATGAAGCACCTGTTCATCGACATCGGGGCCGAAAGCCGCGAGGAAGCCATCAAAATGGTGAATATCGGCGATGCCGCCGTCTACAACGGGGAAGCGTTCCGCCTGGGCGAGCACCGGGTATCCGCCCCCGCCATGGATGACCGCTGCGCCTGCGCGCTGCTGGTCTCCCTTTTGCAGACCGTGAAAGAATCTGAAAACACCATCATCGCCGTCTTTTCCACCCAGGAGGAGGTGGGCTTGCGGGGCGCCCGCACAGCCGCCTTCGCCCAGGAGCCCGACCTGGGCGTGGCCCTGGATGTAACGCTGTGGGGCGATACCCCCGAAATGAAGCTGCCTGCGCTGAAGCTGGGCCAGGGCCCCGCCGTAAAGATCATGGACCAGGCCAGCATCTCCAGCCCCATGGTCCGCGACGCCCTCCTTGCCGCCGCGCAAAAGGCAGGCGTCCATGCCCAGCGGGAAGTGCTGCAAAGGGGCGGCACCGATGCAGGGGCCATGCAGCAGGCCCGGGGCGGGCTCCCTGTAGGCACCGTTTCCATCCCCTGCCGCTATGTCCATAGCGCCTGCGAAACCATCGATATGCGGGATATGGACGGCGCATTGATGCTCCTTGCGGAGTTTGTGCAGATGAAGTTTTGAGAAGAGTATGATGCGGGGAGGGGTTTTTTGAAAAAACCCCTCCCCGCATCCCTCCAAAAAACCTCATATTGGGAAAAAGAATAAAGCAGTCGGGCTATCCATACCAAACACAAATGATTCCAGAGGATGGCGTCCGAGGGTTTCCAAAGGCTCCGTAGCCTGGCCGCCGCCTGTGGCGGCAATAGGCCAGGCGGAGGAGGCTTGCGAAAAGGAGCAGAGCAAGCGGCAGCGCAGCAATGCGACTATTGAGCAAGCTGGATCGGCCGGAAAGCCCTTTGGTCGCGCCCGCAGGCGCGAAACCCTTCCCAAGTATAAATCTTCGTTAGGGGGTGAAGGAATGGCAGCAGCGGCTTTTTTATTGTTGTATCTTTTATGCGGCATGACCATCGTCCGCTTCCTGCTGCCCTCCCACAAGCCCCTTACCCGCTGGTGGCTTGGCCTTTCCCTGGGGCTTTTCCTGCTCATGTGGCTGCCGGCCCTCATGGCCTTTTTTTTGAAATTCAGCAGAACAGGCCATTATGCGGCGCTGATCCCCCTTTTTCTCATCACGGGCGGCTCCTATTTTTTGCGGGATAAAAAGCGTCCCCTCAGGCTGTGGGATGATGAAGAAGCCGCCTTCCTGAAAATCCTGCTCTTTGTAGCCCTGCCCCTTTCCATCCTGGGCGGCTATCTGCAATACACCCACAACCTGCGCCCTGCGGCGGACGGAAGCTACCATGTAGGCCAAAGCACCTATGGCGACCTGCCGCTGCACACGGCCATTCTCACCAGCCTCAGGGATGCCTCCTTCCCGCCGGATTACAGCATCCTGCCGGGGGAGCTCTTATCCTACCCCTTCCTGGTGGACGGCCTGTCCACCACGCTGTACATGTTCGGCTTCTCCCTGCAGTTGTCCCTGGTAGTGCCGGGCACGCTGATGATGGCGCTGTGCTTTGCGGGATACCTGCTGGTGGCCCGGGAGATGGCGGGCAGCCGCCGGGCCGTGATCCTGGCGGCGCTGCTGTTTTTTTTGAACGGCGGACTGGGCTTTCTGTACACCTTCGACCGGGCGGCATCCGATTGGCAGGAGCGCTTGTTTGAGGTGATGGACGGCTATTACAAGACGCCCACCAACTACCCCGATCCCTACAACCTGCGCTGGAGCAACGTGATTGCCGACTTGATGGTCCCCCAGCGCACCATCCTGGGCGGCTGGGCCATGGTGCTGCCCTGCATCTATCTTTTATACACCGCCTTTTCTCCCTTCAAAAGGGAAAGCGCGGGAAGCATCCGCCATCTGATCCTGCTGGGCGTGTGGGGCGGGGGGCTGCCCCTTATCCACACCCATTCCTTCCTGGCGCTGGGTTTGATGAGCGCCGGCTTTTTGCTCTATTCGCTCCTGCGTCCGCCGAAAAATGAAGAGGGGCGAAGCCCCTTCCTCCCCTGGCTTATATATGGGGGAATCGTGGCTTTCCTCGCCATGCCGCAGCTATTCACCTGGACGTTCACGCAGGCTTCCGGCAGCGAGCATTTTTTGAACCTCCAGTTCAATTGGGTCAACAATCCCGGCGGCAAGGGCATGATCGATTTTTACCTGTGGTTCTACATCAAAAATATCGGTATCCCGGTGATTCTGCTCCTGTGCGCGCTGCTGGAGAAAAATCCAAGGCACCGCTTTTTGGCCGCCGGGGCCTTCATGATCTTTCTGGCGGCGGAGTTCATCCGCTTCCAGCCCAATGAGTATGACAACAACAAGCTGTTCTATATCTGGTACATGATCGGCGCCATCCTGGCGGCGGACTATGCCGTAACGATGTTTGACCGGATGCGGGGCCTCAGGGGGCGCTACCTGCTGGCCGCCTTTGCCGCCGTGGCCCTCTTTTTGAGCGCCGGGCTGACCATCGTCCGGGAGGCCGTCAGCGACTATCAGTCCTTCTCCAAAGAGGACATCGCCGCCGCCGCCTATATTGAGCAGGAGACGCCCGCCCACGCGGTGTTTCTCACCGGGTATGAGCAGCACTTGAACCCCGTCAGCTCCCTGGCAGGCCGCACCATTGTTTGCGGGCCGGGTTTGTGGCTTTATTACCACGGCTTTAATACCACGGAAAGATACCTGGATATCGCCCGCTTTTATGAGGACCCGGAAAACAACCTGGATGTGCTTCAAAAATACCAGGTGGAATATATCATGATCTCCAGCCACGAGCGCAGCAGCGATCATTTCCATTTGGATTACCCCGGCCTGGAAACGCTGTTTCCCTTGTTCTATACGGGCGATAACGGGCAGATATCCATTTACAGCGTGCCTGAAAAATACCGCCTTGCGGGCGGGGAGGGGTGAACATGGAAGAATTCCTGCGCTACTCCATGGCCCACGGGCGGCGCATCAAGGCCATTCTGCTCACAGATAACCAAATGATGCAGCAAAACATTGTCATCATACGTTTCACTGATGAGGAGTTTACCTATACCTCCGCCAAGCATAAAACGCCCCGTACCCTGCCCTTAAGCTGCCTGCTGTCCGCGGGCTATGCCAGGGGCGACACGGGGGAAACGGAATAGAGGCAAAACCATGGAAAAGATCAAGCCTTTGCTGAATGACAAGAAACGCCTGCGGGAAATCATACTGTACCTGGTGTTTGGCATGCTGACCACCCTTGTAAACCTGTTGGTCTACGGGGGCCTTGTTCTGGCGGTGCAGTCACAGTATATCCTCTCGCAGTATATTCTCTGGTTCCGCACGCCGCTTTACTGGTATTATGTGGCCAGCACCATCGCCTGGGTCGTCGCCGTCATCTTTGCTTACGTGGGTAACAAGCTGTTCGTGTTCAAAAGCCGGAATCTTCCGCGCCGGGCTCTTACCCAGGAGGCGCTCTCCTTCTTTGGCGCCCGGGTGCTTTCCCTGCTCCTGTTTGATCTGATGGGGCTGTCCCTGTGCATACAGGTGCTCGGCTTGAACGATTTCATCGCCAAGCTTTTCATGAACGTGCTGGTGGTCATTTTCAACTATGCCGCCAGCAAGCTGGTGATTTTCAAAAAGAAAGTGTAGGCCGCCATGGAGCCAAATGAGTTGGTATTGTTATATGGACTTTCCGCCTCCCAACTAGAGGGCGACAGGGTACAGGTCGCGCTGCGGGTAGAGGGTATCCCCCTCAAGGAAATTCAGCCGCAGGAAGTGGGCATGAGCGTGGGCGCTCTGGCCGGGCTGGACGCGGCGGAAACATGCCCGCCGATGGTGGAGCCCTGCCCCTTAAGCGCCATGGTGTTTTGCGGGTTTTCCGAACAGCGCCTGCGGGAGGCCCTGACGCTGTTGAGAGAATCCGGCGTCGGATCATCCATCCTGAAAGCGGTGCTCACGCAAAAAAACCGGGACTGGCGCTTTTGCGACCTGCTGTCGGAATCGAAAAGAGAGCGGGAAGCCTTTGTACAGATGATGCGCGCCCGGCAGGAAAGCGCAGCCGCGCAGCAGCAATAAGCAACATAAAAGGCATGTCTTTCCTTTGAAAGGCACGCCTTATTTGTTTAGCAGTTCCTTGATCCAGCCCGCTACGCGGTAGTGCAGAAGCTTGTGGCGTTTGATGGCCAGCGCCGCGTCCAGCGCGCCCTGGCGAAATCCCAGGTTGTCCGGCTCCCGCCGCACCGCCTCCCGGTAGCTTTGGTGGGCCGTTTCATACTGGCGCATGCCCATCAGAATCTGGCCCTGCAGATAAAACCAATCGCCATCCTTCGATTCCGCCCGGCATAATTGCCGGAGCGCGCTTTCCAGGTTGCCCTGCTCCATCAGCTTGATGGCAAAGCGCTTGGCCTCCTCCTGGGAGATGAGGTTGAACCCCACCCGCTTTTCCGAGGCCAGCCGCAGCGCCTCTTCATACGCCAGGTTCAGCGCGATCAGTTGATCCTGGGCTTTTTTTTGTTCCTCCTGGTCGGTGAACTGGTCGGGGTGGCAGCTTTTGACCTTGGCGCGGTAAGCAGAGCGCACCTGCTGGGCATCCGCGTCGCTTTTCAGCCCCAGCAATTCAAAGGCGCTTGTCAACAGCCGTCACCTCCCTATAGCCCCGGAACGTTATATTTTGTCCCGGCGGATATTGGCCCCAAGGGCACACAGCTTTTGCTCAATAAGCTCATATCCCCGGTCTATATGACTGGGTTCGTAAATTTCCGTAACGCCCTTTGCCATCAGCCCCGCCACCACCAGCGCCGCGCCGGCCCGAAGGTCGGTGGCAACTACCGGTGCGCCAAATAACTGAGGCACGCCCTCGATCAGCGCTGTGCGGTCCACTACGCGCACCCGCGCGCCCATGCGCCGTATTTCAACCAGGTGCTTAAAGCGCTGTTCATAGATCGTTTCCGTCACAACGCTGGTGCCAAGCGCCGTGGTTAAGAGCGCCGACATGGGCTGCTGCAGGTCTGTCGGAAAGCCGGGATACACCTGCGTTTTGAAATTCACCGCCCGGTGGGGGCTGATGGTGCGCACCCGGATGGCATCGTCGCTGTCGGTAACGCGCACGCCCATCTCCATCAGCTTTGCGGCCAGCGCCTCCATATGGGTGGGGATGCAGCCCCTGATCACCACATCGCCCCGTGTCGCGGCGGTGGCGATCATCAGCGTGCCTGTTTCAATCTGGTCGGGGATCACGGTATACGTGCAGCCGTGGAGCTTTTCCACACCGCGGATGCGGATGATATCCGTGCCCGCGCCCTTGATGCTGGCGCCCATGCTGTTTAAAAAGTTGGCCAGGTCTACGATATGCGGCTCTTTTGCCGCGTTGTAAATCAGCGTTGTTCCGCTGGCCTTTACGGCGGCCAGCATGACATTGATGGTGCCGCCCACCGTTACCAGGTCAAAGAATACGTCCGCGCCGGTAAGCTTGGAGGATTGGGCGTATACCATGCCGCCCCGCTCCTCGATTTCCGCGCCCAGGGCGGAAAGCCCCTTCAAATGCTGGTCAATGGGCCTGCTGCCCAGATCGCATCCGCCGGGATAGGCCACTTCCGCCTTGCGGCCGCGGCCCAGGAGTGCCCCCAGCAGATAATAGCTGGCCCGCAGCCGCTGGGGGTGCCGGTAGGAAACGCGAATGCCCTCGGCAGGCCGCGGGTCCACCGTCATCAGCCTGCCAGGCTCATACGTTACCCGTGCGCCCAAGGAACGGAGGATGGCGATAAGGGCGTTCACATCCTCGATATCCGGCAGATTTTCGATGGTGCAGGGCTCGCTGCTGAGCAGGATTGCGGGGATAACCGCCACCGATGTGTTCTTTCCGCCGCTTACCCTGGTTTCCCCCGTCAGCGGCGTACCGCCGGTAATCAACATTCTTTCCGTGTCCGCCATACCGCTGGCCTAAAGCCAGGTCACCTCCTTGGGTTGCCTGCTCCATCTGGCAAAACTTGGCAAGGGATGTATCGTTTGACTCTTTTCAGGCCATCCGATACATCCCACAGTCCATGACACAGAGCATACAACTCATTATACACACAGAGGGCGCAATTTACAAGTGCCGCGGCGGAAGAGCCCAGGGCGTTTGCGAACACGGAACCACGTTCCTGCATTGTGATGAATTTACATTGATTTATCTATGTCCGTTTTATATAATGGGCGTCTGAACGATGATTCCATCAAGCCAGGCATGAAAGGGGGAAGGGGTATGAGACGCTTGAAATTGCCGTCGCCGCCGCTGCTGGCCGCGTTATTGACCGGCATCCTTTTGCTGAGCCTGCTTTTCCTGTCTCCCGTGATCGGCATGGCGGACAACGGCGACTTCTACCGCATCATGGTTGGCAACGGGCTGTATAAGCTTGACCGGTACGAGCC
>JAEWWY010000145.1 GCA_023458835.1 Bacillota bacterium | reverse complement strand
TTCTCTACGCGATCTTCCGCTGGTAAGGAGGGAGCAGTCCATGGAAAAAAGACTGGGAAATGAAACGGTGCTGCTTCCCTCCCGCCCCGGAATCATCGCCGGCGCGGCCTTCGCGGGAAAAAAGGAGAAGGAAGGGCCCTTGGGCAGCCTCTTTGATGAAACCATCGATGACGATACCTACGGCGAAGAAAGCTGGGAAAAGGCGGAAAGCCATTTTTTCTACTCCGCCGTCAAAGCATGCCTTCAAAAGGCCGGGGTCATTGAAAAATCAATCCACTACCTGCTGGGCGGGGACCTTCTTAATCAGATCATGGCCTCCTCCATGGCTGCACGGGAACTGGGCATCCCTTTCCTGGGCCTGTACGGCGCCTGCTCCACCATGTCGGAAAGCCTGGCCCTGGGCTCCATGCTGGTGGACGGGGGCTTTGCCAAGCAGGTGATCTGCGGGGCCAGCAGCCATTTTTGCACCGCCGAGAGGCAATACCGCTTTCCTTTGGAATATGGCAGCCAGCGCTGCCCTACCTCCCAGTGGACGGTCACCGGGGCCGGGGCCACGCTGGTCTCCAGCGATAAGAATTTAAAGCCCATCGCCCATGTGACCCATGTGACCGTTGGCCGCCTGGTGGATATGGGCGTCACCGACGCCAACAACATGGGCGCCGCCATGGCGCCGGCCGCGGCCTCCACCCTTGCCGCACACTTCAAGGATACGGGACGCAGCGCAGCGGATTACGACCGGATCGTCACCGGCGACCTGGGGCGTGTGGGCCATGACGCGCTGCTGGAACTGATGGAGCAGAGGGGTACGCCCCTTGACTTTAACCGCTATATGGATTGCGGGCTTCAAATTTATGATGCCAATCAGGATGTGCATGCCGGAGCCAGCGGCTGCGGCTGCTCCGCCTGCGTGTTCAATACACTGCTGCTGAACAAGCTGGCTTCCGGCGAGTTCAAGCGCATCCTGTTCATGGCCACCGGGGCGCTGTTGAGCCCCACCAGTAACCAGCAGGGCGAGAGCATCCCCGGCGTGGCCCATGCGGTGGCCATTGAATCCGCATTGGCTTAAGGAGGAGAATGCATGCTGATGTATTTGAAGGTTTTCCTGGTGGGCGGCCTCCTGTGCGCCATCGGTGAACTGCTGGTGATGAAAACCGCAGCAACGCCCGCCCGCATCCTGGTAGGCTATATTGTGGCGGGCGTCATCTTAAGCGCCATAGGCATCTATGGCCCCCTGGTTGAATTTGCGGGCGCCGGGGCCACTGTTCCCCTGACGGGTTTCGGGCATGCCTTAAGCCAGGGCGTTATCCATGCCGTGCAGGAGATCGGGCTGCTTGGCGTGTTTACCGGCGGCCTTAACGCCACCTCCGGCGGCATCACCGCGGCAGTGCTGTTCGGCGCGCTGGCGGCTATGTTATTCAAGCCAAAGGCAAAGGGATAAAAAAAGCAGGCTTTTGCCTGCTTTTTTTAACTTACTGCGCCGCAGCCATCATCTGTGTCAGATAGCCCATGGCCTGCATCAGGCTGGCGGCGGAGGGGTTGCCCTGATTGATCAAAGCTTGCAGGTTACTGATGGCACCTTGCAGGTTGTTGTATGCATCCGTTCCCTGCTCGATGCTTCCCAGCTTCTCCTGAGCCTGGCCCAGAAGGCGGTTGGCGTCCGGGACCAGCGTATTGTCGCGGATATAGCTGTCGTTGTCTGTGCCCGGCCCATGGATATCGCAGGTGATGGCGCTGTTGATCGCCGCATTGGCGTTGGCGTCATTGGTATAGCGAAGCGTGGCAAACTCGCCCAGAGACTTGCGCAGCGCAGAATCATATTTGGTACCGATGAACCCGTACAGCGGATGGCCCTTGGGGATGACGATAACACCCTTGTTGGCCCTGATCACGCTGGGGCAATATTCGTTCGCCAACTTTTTGCTTTCTGTGCAGACGGTCATGACTTTGTGCATCTGGCATTCCGTAAGCGGCTTGGTGCCCGCTGCCCAGTAATCTGTCGTCGTGCCGTAGCCCATCTGATCATTTTTACAGGCGCTGGTCGCCAACTGGCCGCTGACGGTACAGGTGGTGACCTTCACCAGCCCCAATTGGGCAGGATCTGCCTCTATGATATCCCGGTTTTGCAGGTTCTTGGCCGTATGGATCTTGGACATGTAGGCTTTCCACAGTGGCACCGCGGATCTGCTGCCTGTGGATTTGGAGGACAATGCCTTGTAGTTGTCGTGACCGATCCATACATAGCTTGCATACCAGCCTGTCATTCCGCCAAAACCGATTCCTTTTTGGTCGGAGTTGGTGCCTGTCTTGCCGGCCACCGTCTGCCCGGAAATTTTGGCCCCTGTACCGGTGCCGCCGGATACCACGTCCTTCATCATATCCACCGTCAGCCAGGCGGTAGAAGCCTTGAACACCTGCCTGCGGTCCTGGTTGGCATGGCTGTCATAGATCACCTTGCCGTTGCTGTCTGAAATGCCAAGGAAGGAGATAGGCTCCTGATAGACGCCGCTGTTGGCCAGAACACCAAGGGCCACCGTCATTTCTATGGGCGATATGCCGCTGGAGCCCAGCGATACGCCAAAGGGTGTGGCATTGATATGCTTGCGGTCGACTCCCATCTTCAAAAGGTAATCCACCGAGCGGTCCACACCCACCATGGTCATCAGCGTCTGGGCCGCGGAGACGTTATAGCTGTCCTTCATGGCCGCCCGTAACGTTTGCGGCCCACGATATCCTCCGCCGCCATAGTTCTCCGGCCACGAATCCTGATTCTTCTCATTCTTGTAACCGGGGATAGGCAAAGGCATATTGTATACCACACTGGCAGGAGACGCGCCGCCCTCTATGGCCGGTGCGTATACCGCCAGGGGCTTGATGGCGGAACCTACAGGCATTTGGTTGTCGGAGGCTCGGTTGAGGGTTTTGCGCTGGGTAGGCCTGTTCCGGCCGCCAACAATGGCCTTCAGCTCCCCTGTGCGGTAGTCCAGCACTACCGCCGCAGCCTGAGGCTGTATAATCTCCGTATACGTACCGTCGGCGTTCCGGGCCCGGTAGATCTTGTCACTGGGATTGCGCAGGGCAGGATAATTCTTCCAGGTTTCCAGGGTATCCTCCACGATCTCCTGGATCTGCGTATCGATGGCCAGCTTTACATGGTATCCGCCCGTGCGCAGCTTATTTTCCATGGCCAGGCGGTTCGCGCTTGTATCGGGCAGGCCCTCTATCTCCAGGAACTTGTCCACCACTTCGCGGACGGCATATTCCACATAATGGGCGTACTTGTACATCCCCGCCCCCTCGGAAGGGGAAGTCTGCAAAACCGCCGCCGTTGCCGGATTCAGCGCTTCTATGTATTGCTGATGGGTAATGAATTGATTTTCATACATGCAGCGCAGCACATAGTCGGTGCGGTTGTTGGTGACGGCAGGATAATCTACCCCTTCGGCGGAGCGGAGATAAAAGTTCCGCCGGGGATTATAATAGTAGGGACTATTGTTGACGCCGGCCAGCATGGCGCATTCCCGAAGCGTCAGTTCACTCAGCCCTTTGCCGAAATAGCCCTGGGCCGCCACCTGCACGCCGTAATAGTTTTCGCCCAGGTAGATGGTGTTCAGATAGCTTTCCAGGATCTGCTGCTTGTTATAGCGTGCCTCCAACTGCATGGCCAGGTACGCTTCCTGGATCTTGCGCTTGTAGCTCAATTCATCGCTGAGCACCGTATTTTTGATCAACTGCTGGGTGATGGTGGAACCGCCCTGATTGCTGCCGGAGGTCAGATTGGCAATAAACGCGCCTACGATGCGCTTGATATCCACGCCATTGTGGGTGAAGAACCTGGCGTCCTCCACCGCGATAAAGGCATTTTGCAGATGCGTGGGCATCTGGTTGATGGAGACCATCACCCGGTTTTCCGTACCCTTGTAATCGGTGATCAGATTGCCCTGGGCATCATAAATGAAGGAAGTCTGATCCTGCGCATCAAGCAACGCCAGATTTAGCGTTGGCGCCGTTTCCACGTACGCCTTCGCAATGCCCAGCACCGCCCCCAGCCCGGCCAGACCGCCAAGCACGGCGATCAGGAAGAAGATGCGCACCGCATTCACCAGCACGGATATGAAAAAGCTGGGCTTGCGCACCTTGGGCTTAAAGATGGTATGCCTGTACGTCTTTTGGGAAGGATCGGCATCTTCCATGCCCTCATCCATCTCCTGCGGCGGAAAATATTCCTCCGCATAAGCCGCTCCCTCCTCATAGGGAGGCTGATCCTCCATCTGATAAGGCGCTTCGCCTTCCTGATAGGAGTCCCATTCCTCCCGGGGGAGCTGCTCGTTTATATCCTGCTCGAAATCAGGCGAGACAGGCGGATAAATGCCTGCCCGCTTGGTTTTTTGCGGATCATCCTGGAAAGGCGGTTGATACAAAGCAAAGCCTCCAAACGGCATCACGCCAAAAATCCCGTTACGCGGAAATGCGCTTCTTTTGCATTGGGCCATGTTTACCGGCGTGCCGGTTCCGTATAGGACCCGCAACCCGTGCCCGGGTTTCCAAACCCATTATACCACAGCCTGATACCCAATTCAAAGTTTTACCCCCGGGTGGGTATCATCCTTCACTCCCGCATATCCATAAAACGAGGGAGGAATGAAAATGGTTGCATCCCCACCCAGAAAAAAGCTTCTTTCACGAAAGCTTTTGCGCTGGACGGTTATTGTCGTTTTGCTTTTGACCGCCGCCTTCCTGGTGCTGGAAAACAATTTATCCCAGGTGCTCCTGGATATGGCTTACGCCGACGCCTACTCCCTGGCGGTCAAGGTGATCAACTCAGCCGTAGCAGATGTGATGCGTTCAGGCATCACCTATGAGGACCTGATCAAGGTGCATATGAACGACCAAGGCCAGGTAACAATGCTGCAGGCCAACACCGTACGCATGAATGAAATAGCCACCCGCACGGCACTGCAGGCCCAGGAAAAGCTGCAGGATGCAAAAAATCAGGTCGTCCACATTCCCCTGGGTGCCGCGTTCGGTATCAATTTCCTGGCAGGCAGCGGCCCCAGCATCTCCGTACGGATCCTGCCGGTAGGCGCTGTATCCACCCAATTTATCACCGAGTTTGAATCCGCCGGCATTAATCAAACGCGGCACAAAATCCTTCTTTCGGCAAAAACCACCGTGCGACTGGTGGTTCCTACCGGAGCCAGGCAGGTGGACCTTGTCAGCAGCGTTTCCATTGCCGAAAGCATTATCGTGGGCGAGGTTCCGGATTCCTTTGTGGATGTCAATGACAAAGCGGACCTTCTGAACCTGATGCCATAGCTGTATGCCGCAATGATGCCATGCCAATTTTTGTAGAAGTTTGCGGGTT
The DNA here is from genome assembly GCA_023458835.1 of Bacillota bacterium. Classification (GTDB taxonomy): domain Bacteria; phylum Bacillota; class Clostridia; order Christensenellales; family Aristaeellaceae; genus JAEWAH01. The sequence goes on along the minus strand of JAEWWY010000145.1, from coordinate 4,980 downwards.
TTTACATGGTTTTCAGGAAAACAGCTCCATTTTCGACCTGGAGATGGACTGCTTTGCTTGACACGCAGTCGGGGATGCTCTACAATATCAACGATAGTATATAGGTTATGACGGTTGTGTTGTATATCCTTGCATGTTTGTGGCATACTATTTGTGTTTCACCACCAGCGGGCGATATATCTTTGGTGTGAGTGAAGGGAGGAAGGGTGTTTTCCCAAACACCCGGTGATGTACATGAAGCAAAAGGGTTTTTTGCTATTTCTGCTGTGCGCCCTGCTGCTGGGCATCCTGGGTGCGTTTGCGGAAGATAACTATAATCCCATTGCCGTCAGCATGGAGCTTTCAAAGAATGAGTTCACAGGTCCTGACGATGTCACCGTTTCCATTCGTATCAGCAATGTTGGCGACGATGCATTGCCGGGCAAAGTCTATCTGCAGTATCCGGATGGAAAAGCCGTTACCGGTTTTGGCGACGGCGGCGCCGCTACTCTGGGCTTGGGCGGAGTTGAAACCTGGAAAGGGAACTGGCGCGTAACGCAAAAGCAGTTGGAGGCCAAGCGCATCACCTTCACGGTCAAATATCCCGTACCCAGCGGAGAAAACGATATTGTCTACAAAAACAAGAACTTCAGCAAATCAATTTCGTTCAATGGCGCGGCGCCTGGGTTGAGCGTATCCCGCGTTATTTCCCCTACCATGGCCCGCAAGGACCAGAAAGTCACCGTCACCTATGATTTGAAAAACACGGGCAATGTGACATTGACCAATATCAAGGTTGCGGAAAACAAAAGCATCTCTTCCAAAGCAGTCACCGTTGACAAACTGGCTGCCAATGAAAGCACGCAGGTAAAGTTTGAAGTCACCATGGGCAGCAAAAACCTCACCAGCGGCGCCACCATCACGTACAAGGCTTCCGGTTCCAATCAGTCGCTGAAGTATACACAGGAAAACGCCACCGTCACACTGGGTGAGGCGAACCTGTCGGCGAAGCTCTCCTCCAGCGCCGCCGGCGTAAACGTTGGTGAAACGGTGAAGCTGACGCTGACGCTGAAAAATGAGGGCAATATCAGCTACAGCAATTTGAAGGCGACCGATCCCGTGCTGGGTGAGGTATTCTCCAATCTGGAAGTGGCAGCAGGCACCACCAAAACGCTGGAAAAAGAAGTCACCATGATGGCCAGCAGCGACTATATGTTCACCATACTCGCCGCCGACAATACCGGTTCTGAAATCAGCGTCACCACTGAGAAGGTGACTGTCAACGCCGTGGACCCCAACAAAAAGCTGGTCCTGACCGTGAACGCCACGGCGGACAGGCTGGAGGTATACAGCCAACCGGCGCAGGTACGGTTTGAAATCGCCGTAACAAACGCCAGTGAGTTCGACGCCGAAAAAGTCATTTTGCGCCACGGCAGCACCGATTTGTATACGTTCCCCACCATCAAGGCGGGCGAAACGAAAAGAATCACAAGGGATACCAGCATTTCCCAGGCCGGTAAGTTCCAGTTTACCGCCTCCTGCAAGGATCTGCTGAAGAACGATGTGAAATTTGAAAGCAACCCTCTCACCATCACATTTTCCGTGCCTACGCCGGAGCCCACCACCATGCCTCAGCGCACCCCCGCTCCGCTGATAACGGAGCCGATCCCTACAAACGCCGGGCTTCCCTCCGCCTTTGTCACCGCCAAGAATGTCTCGCTCATTTTGTTCGGGCTGTTTCTTGTGCTCTTGGGCGGCAGTCTGGTTTTGATGCTGGTCGCCTTCTCCAAGCGCATTGCTCAAAGAAGGCAATCCGAAGCGGCGCTGGATCATTTGGAACGGGGAACGCGCAGGGATTATACCGCACCCAGCGAAGGGGATGAGGCGGAGGAGCTTCCTGTTGTCTACAGGGATGACGGTGAGGATCAGGGGGGCCTGGAGGCCGAATCGCTCCTCGCGCTGCAGGATGAAGAGATGCCTCATATGAAGTATGTCCGCGGCGAACATGCCACAGAAAATGAACCTTCTTCATCCGATGACAACGAGGATGACCTGCCCAAGGCCGAGGAAGCGTACCACGAACTGACGGAGGAGGAGGCAGCCATCCTGTCCGGGGGCACAGGCCATTACCGCCTGGCCCGCACACAAAGCTCCAAACCGGAAGATGATGAGCAGCCGGCGTCCGCCTCTATTCCCAGCCATACGGCCCGCAACCGCCGCGCCTCACGAACCGGAAGCGCTGAAAAAAACCTGAATGCATAGTAACGTTTGTATAAGCAAAACTGCCGCCTGTGATGGCGGCTTTTTTGCGCGGGAATAGAATATAGGCTTCATCACCCCGCTTTTTTCGGACATGCAGTTGCTTCCAATGTGAATTCCGGGTATAATCATACGGGCAGGAATGGAGGTGTCGCATGTTTACAGGCTTTCCGGAGGCTGCCATCCAGTTTTTTCTGGGTTTGCGCTTCAATAATCATTTGACTTTTTTTGAGGAACACAAGGAGGAATACCTCCAAAATGTGCAAGCGCCTTTTTACGCATTTATCGAGGAAATGGCCCCCCACATGCGCGATATCGACAGCGCCATGGAAATCCGCCCTTTCAAATGCCTGGCCCGCATCCGGCGCGATGTGCGCTTCACAAAAGACAAATCCCCCTTCCGGGACCATTTGTGGCTTTTGTTCCGGAAGGCGGCGGAACCAAGGGAAGGAAGCCTGATGTTTTGGTTTGAGATATCGCCGGAATCCACCGGCTGGGGCATGGGCTTCTGGGGTGAAAACCGGCCTGTTTTCGACCTGATGCGCCGCCGCATGGCCGCGAACCCGAAAGCTTTTGCCGACTTGCTGGATAGCTGCAATCTTGCACAGCACAAGCTGCAAATGGGCGGCGAATCCTTCAAGCGCATGGCTGTCCCGGAGCAGATCCCAACGGTCCTGCATCCCTGGTATACGGCCAAGGAATTGTATATTCACCGGGCGGAGACGCAGCTTAATTGGATCTATTCACCGGATATCGCAGAGCGCGTGGCAAGGGATTATAAGGTCATGGCGCCGCTGTACAGGGCACTGCGCGGCATGATGGAGGAAATCTCCAACATTCCCGATCTGATGTGAATGGTCTCATATCCTGACAGGAGGTCTATATGGACTGGATGGCCCTCAAAAGCGGCAGCGACGTGCGCGGCGTTGCGGTAGGTGAAGATGCTGTACTGACTCCAAATGTGGCCCAGGCGCTGGGGGCGGCCTTTGTACACATGCTCTGTGCCCATACGGGCAAAGCGGCCCGATCCCTCTCCGTTTCCATTGGCCGGGATTCCCGCATCTCCGGGCCGGAGCTTCTTTCGGCTGTCGCGGCGGGCATGGCGAAGGCAGGGGCCAACGTGCTGGATTTTGGCCTGTGCACCACTCCCGCCATGTACATGAGCATCCTTACGGAGGGGTTTAGGGTGGACGGTGCCATTATGGTCACCGCCAGCCATCATCCCTACCGGCTGAACGGCCTAAAGTTCTTTGAGGCAAAGGGAGGGCTTCCGGGGGAAGAAATCACCCGGCTTTTACAGGATGGTTCCACCCTTTCCCCGGACAGCCTGCCGGGCGGCGGCGTTATTTCGCAGAAACCCTTTCTATCTGCCTATCAAAAGCTGCTGACAGACCGCATCAAAGCGGGCTTGAATGCGCATGTGGAAAGGCCGCTTTCAGGCCTGCACGTGGTGGTGGACGCTGGCAACGGCGCGGGCGGCTTTTATGCCGATATGCTTCAAGGCCTGGGAGCCCGGGTGGACGGCAGCCAGTTCCTTGAACCCGACGGCATGTTCCCAAATCATGTACCCAATCCTGAAAGCGAAGAGGCCATGGCTTCCATCTCCGCCGCCGTCAAACGGGTGAAAGCGGACGTGGGTGTGATCTTCGATGCCGATTGCGACAGAGCCGCCATTGTGGACAATACGGGGCGTGAAATCAACCGTAACCGCCTGATCGCCCTGATTTCCGCCATATTGCTCAGCGAAAAGCCGGGGCTGACCATTGTTACAGACTCGGTCACCTCCTCAGGCCTCCATCAGTTCATTACGGAAAGGGGCGGCGCGCATTACCGCTACAAGCGGGGCTACCGCAACGTGATTGATGAGGCCATCCGCTTAAATCAAGCCGGCATCGACTGCCCCCTGGCCATTGAAACCAGCGGCCATGCGGCCTTTAAAGAAAACCATTTTCTGGATGACGGCATGTACCTGGTGACCCTTTTGATGGTGGAAGCCATGAAGCGCAAGCAGGCGGGCAAAACATTGGGCAGCCTCATTGCGGGGCTGCGGGAACCGGTGGAAAGCATGGAAATCCGGCTGAAGATCACGGTTCCCGACTTCCGTGCGGCAGGCAAGGCAGCCATTCAGCAGGCCCTCGATTACGCGGCATCTGCAAAGGATTGGCACATCGCCCCCGATAACAGGGAAGGTATCCGCATCCATTTTGATTTGGGCGGAGGCTTCCAAAACGGCTGGTTCCTTTTGCGGCTGTCGGTGCATGATCCTGTTCTTCCGCTCAATGTGGAAAGCGATGTGCCGGGCGGCACACGGTATATGCTGGAATCGTTGCTTAAGGCCGTAAAGGATGTGCCGGGCATCGATGTACAGCCCATCCGGGAGAAGCTGGAAACCCTTTCATCATAAAAATACTGGAGGTTTTGCAAAAATGAACATTACGGAAAAGACAATCAACACCATTCGCGTGCTGGCCGCCGATATTGTGCAAAAGGCCAACAGCGGCCATCCCGGCGCGCCCATGGGCATGGCGCCCATGGCATATGCCGTGTGGGCCGAGGCCATGCGCCACAACCCTGCCCATCCCGCCTGGAGGGACCGCGACCGCTTTGTCCTCTCCGGGGGCCATGCCAGCGCACTTGCATACACATTGCTTCACCTGTTCGGCTATGGCCTTGACATGGATGAGTTGAAATCCTTCCGCCAATGGGGCAGCAAAACGCCCGGCCATCCCGAGTACGGCCACA